>CAMCCX010000016.1 GCA_945873305.1 Akkermansia muciniphila | reverse complement strand
GGCGTAGCGCTTGATGATCGGCATCATTTTCCCCTGGATGAAATCGACCACCGAGTTCAACAGCTCGGGGCGCTCGACCTGATAGCCGTCCAGCCGGTTGACGAGTTCCTGGCGCGCCTGCACGACGATTTCATCCGCCAGCGGGATGTAGCGCAGGCTGTCGTAGGTGAGCGGGTCGAGCTCGAGCGAGCTCTGATAGGCGAGCTCGTTGATGATGTTCTGTTGGACGATCTCGATCGGCGCCTGGGCGTTGATGAAATGATAGTGGAAGATTTGCTTCAGCGAGACGAGCGCGTCGTAGGTCTTCTCCTTGAAGGTGCGGTAGCGGTTGCGCGCGAGCTCGGGATGGAAGTCGGTGTTGCGCTCCTCCTCCAGCTCCCCCACGCCGGACTGGCGGATCTCGGCGTTGCGGGCGAGCGCCTCCCGGCCGCGCTTGAGCTGGCGGGCGATGCTTTCCGCCTCATCGACAAACAGCACCATGATGTGGAACGTCGGTTGCCGGAAATTCAGCGCCTTGGCAGTGCCGGAAAATTCGCGGCGCAACCGGATCATTTGATCATATAACATTTTGAGGCACTCGACCTGCACGTTGGTGCGGGGGAATCCGTCGAGCACGACACTGTCGCGGAATTGCGGCTTGAGGAGTTCGTGAAGCAGCAGGCGGAGCACTTCCTCATCCCCCACCATTCCGCCGCCCGCCTTGATCTTCCGCGCTTCCGGGGAGTCCAGCAACTGGCTGATCACGATTGGCGCCGCGGTGATGCCGCGGACCCGGCAAATGAAAGCGGTGTTCGTCCCCTTACCCGAGCCGGGCGCGCCTCCGAGCAGGATAAGCTCCTTCGGGAAGATCAGGTTTTCGCGGCCGAGCTCTTTCTCCAGTCCTTTCCAAACCCGGTTGAAAATCAGCTGGGCGTCCTTGATTTCAAGGTCGGGGTTGAGGACGGCGGCGGGGGATGGACTCGGATTCACTGGCGGGGACTACACTACATCGCCGGACCGCGGTCCAGAGCGTCTTGAAAGAATCACGGCCCCGCCTGTGATGACGGAGCCGTGAGGATGGAACATTATTTCACACTACCGATCAGTGGCCACCGCCGGAGCCCTTGATATAGGTGCCGACGCCGATGATGATCGTTGAAAGGATCAGGGTAAGAATGCCGGTGACGATCAAACGGTGGGCTTTTTTGCTAGAGCCCTTCCATTCGTGGAAAATCCAGCCCCACATCGTACTGAAGATAATGATGCTGGCCATGTGCAGGGTCCACGAGGCGAAGCCGAACTTGCCCATTTGCGTCTCGCCCATGGTGTAGAAGAAGAATTGGAAATACCAGGTGGTGCCGGCCAGCGCGGAGAACAGATAGTTCCCGAGCATCGGGATCTTCAAATCACTCTGCGCGGGAGTCGAGGAACCGGAGGATGATCCGCCGCCGTGTTCGCCGCCCGAAGCGGTCAGGCCGGCGTGCTCGGCGCGGGCGTGCGAGGCGAGATACTGGTAGCCGGTGCGGTTCTTGATGTTCAGCCCGACGCACCACACGAAGTTAGTCGCAAAGCCACCGAGCATAACGACGATCAATTTCGGAAGTCCGCTCCAGATCACCGAGGTTCCGGCAGCCACCGAGGCGTCGCCGATCGGGTTTCCCGCGGTCAGGCCGAAGCTGAAGCAGGCGCTCATGATCCCGGAGAAGGTCGCCACGAGGATGCCTTTCTTGAAGCTGAACTCGGCGATGGCCTTCTGCTTGTCCTCGGCCGACATTTCCTTTTCCTTGGTCGCACCCGCAAGAGCGGCGATGAAGATGCCCAGCAAGCAAACCGCCACGCCTAGCAGAGTCACCTGCCCAGCCGTGCTGGAAGCGATCTCGGTGATCGTTTCCGGCACCGGGATGGATGGGAAGAAGAGTTTGAAAATCGGCGGCAGCAAGGTGCCGAACGCCGCGCAGTAACCGAGCGCGACGCCCATGCCGAGCGACATCCCGAGGTAACGCATCGCCAGGCCGAAGGTCAGACCGCCGGTGCCCCAAAGCGCGCCAAACAGGAAGGTCCAGCCGAGGGTGGATGCGGACTGACTGCCGAGCACGCCGAAGACATCCTTGGTCAAAAAGGAAGCGAGCAGCAGCGGGCAGATGATCCAGGAGAAGAACCCGCCGACCAGCCAGTAGGTTTCCCAGGACCATTTTTTAACGCCCTTGTAAGGCACATAGAAACTTCCCGAGGCCAAGCCGCCGAGCCAGTGAAAGACAACGCCGAGTAATGCAGATCCCATAATATAGTAGTGTCAGTTGGATTTTTGGATGGTGGAGAATTCCTAACTTAGGCGCGCTTGCTCAGCACCGCGGTTTCGTATTGCTTGACCTCGGCGAGCCAGTCGGTGCCGGCCGGGACGTTTTGCAATTCGCAATAAGCATCCCAAACCGCGCCCCATGGCAAGCTCTTGGATTCTTCCATCAGCGCGAGGCGCGAGGTGTAGTCGCCGGATTTCTCGGCGTCCCGAAGAGCGGCTGGCTCCAGCAAGGCCATGAGCAGCGCCTTGAGCGTGTTGCGCGTGCCGATGGTCCACGCGGCGATGCGGTTGATGCTGGCATCGAAGAAATCGAGGCCGATGTGGGTGCGGGCGAGCAGTTTGTTGCGCACCAGTTCGGCGGCGATGGATTGCAGCGCGTCGTCCAGGGTGACGACGTGGTCGCTGTCCCAACGCACGCCGCGGCTGACGTGGAGCAGGATTTCCGGCACATACATCAGCGCTGAGGAGAGCTTGTCGGCGATGCCTTCCGTGGGGTGGAAGTGGCCGGCATCGAGGCAAAGCACCTTCTGGTTTTTGATCGCGTAACCCATGTAGAACTCGTGCGAACCGACGACGTAGCTTTCGCTGCCAATGCCGAAGAGCTTGCACTCGACGGCGTCGAGATGGTGCTTGGGGTTGAGTTTTTTGGCGAAAACCTGGTCGAGCGAGTCGGATAGACGCTGGCGCGGAGCGAGGCGATCCACCGGGGTGTCCTTGTAGCCGTCGGGAATCCAGACGTTAGTCACCGTCGGAGAGCCGAGCGCCTTGCCCATCACCGCGCCGATTTCACGGGAAACAATGCAGTGCTCGATCCAGAAATCCCGGATCGCCTTCTTCGGATGGGAAAGAGTGAAACCGTCGGCGGCCTTGGGGTGGGCGAAGCAGGTGGGGTTGAAATCCATGCCCATGCCGTTGGATTTCGCCCAGTCGATCCAGCCTTTGAAATGCTCCGGCTTGATTTCGTTGCGATCGACTTTTTTCCCACCGAACTCGCCGTAGAAGGCGTGGAGATTGAGGCGGTGCTTGCCGGGGATGAGGGAGAGCGCCTTGTCGAGGTCCGCCCGAAGTTCATCCGGAGTGCGGGCCTTGCCGGGGTAGTTGCCGGTCACCGCAATCCCGCCGCTGAGGCCTTCGCCGGAGTTTTCGAAACCGCCGACGTCGTCGCCCTGCCAGCAGTGGAGGGAAATCGGAATGCCCGCGAGCTTGGCCATGGCGGCATCGGTATCCACACCGAGATCGGCGTATTGGGCTTGGGCGAGTTTGTAGGACTGGGCGATGGATTTTGAAGATTTGGACATGGCGGATGTGGTTCGGGAAAGCCTGCGTGGAATTCTTCAGAAAAACCTCCACTGTTTGGCCAAATACAAGCACGATCCCGCCAGTGAAACGCGTCCTCAAAATTGATGAATGGTTCCATCCCGACGGCTTCCCGATCAGCGTGGAGCGCAGGGAACCGCAGGAGCATTTCGAACCGCACGCCCACGAGTTCGCCGAGCTGGTGATCGTGACCGGCGGAAAATGCCTGCATGTCACCGGGAATGAATCCTGGGACCTCACCGCAGGCGATGTGTTCGTGATCGCCGGCCCGCGGGAACACGAATACCGGGAGCTGGTGGATTTGAGATTGATCAACATCCTGTATCAACCCGCTCAACTGAAAATGGGCCTGCTGGACCTGCCATCGGTCGCTGGCTACCACGCGCTTTTCACGCTCGAACCATCGTGGCGGACGCGCCAGCCCACCAAGGGAAAACTGCATTTGACCAGCAAGGATCTGGCCCAGGTGATCGAGTTGGCGGACCGGCTGGAAATCGAACTGAAGGCCCGCGAGCCGGGATTCGGTTTCATGGCGACAGCATCGTTCATGCTGATCATCGGGCTGCTTTCCCGCTGCTACGGGCGCAGTCCGTCACCGGACGGACGCGCCTTGTTGCGCATCGGCGAGGCGCTTTCCCACTTGGAGCGGAATATCCACCGCGAGATCGATCTGGAGGAACTGGCCACCATCGCCCACATGTCCCAAAGGAGCTTCCTGCGGGTCTTCCAGTCCGCCGTCGGAACCTCCCCGCTGGCGTGGGTCATCGGCCAGAGGATCAACCGCGCCTGCAGCCTGCTGCGCCATACGGACAAGCGGATCACGGAAATCGCCTTCGACGTCGGCTTCAACGACAGCAACTATTTCACCCGCCAGTTCACCAAGGCGACCGGGCTTTCTCCCAGAAACTATCGAATGCGACAGGGAGTCGTCTGAACCGGTCAGAAATCGAACTGATCGATGTTCTCCTTGGTGAAGACGAACGGCTTGCCGAGCACGATGTTGTCGCCGGCGACCGGCATTTTACCGAGCTTTCCTGCCGTGAATTCCGTGGCACCGGGAGCGAGCTCGCCCTTGGCGACCGCGGCACCGGCCATGACGGCGAGGTAGCCGAGGTCCTCGACTTTCCAGAGGATCACCGCCTGGGTGACGCCTTCCTTGACGTAAGTTTTATTCTCGCTGGGCAGGCCGAGGCCGAGGACTTTCACGGAGCCGGTCTTGCCGGCTTGTTTCACGGCTTCCGCTGCACCTGGAACGGCGAGCGAGCTGGCGGCGATGATGGCTTTCAAATTCGGATAGGCACTGAGCAGGTTGGTGGCTTCCTGCTGGGCCTTGTCCTTCTGGTCGTCGCACGGCTTGATGTCCACCAGCTTCATGTTCGGATAGGCGGCCTGGCGCTCTTTGATGTGCTGGATCCACTCGTTCATGTTGGACGAGGTGAGGCTGCCGGTGATGATGGCGAACTCGCCCTCGCTGCCGGTTAGCGAGGCGGCAGTGTCCATCAACTGCTCGCCGATGGCCTGGGCGGTGGCCTGGTTGACGAAAAACGACCGGGCGTCCGGTTGGGAATCGGCATCGTAGGTGATGACCTTGATCCCGGCGGCCTGGGCTTTTTTCAGCGCGGTGGAAATGGAATCCTTGTTCTCACAGGCGGCGACGATGACGTTCACGCCGTCGGTGATCCAGTTTTCCACGATCTCATTTTGCTTGGCGGGATCGGGATTGGTCGGGCCGTCGAATTTCAGCTCGGCGTTGAGCTCGGTGGCTGCGGCGCGGGCGCCCCGCTCGCAGGTGACGAAGTATTGGTTGCCCTTGCTCTTGGGGAGGAAGGCGATGGTCAGCTTGCCGTCGGACTTGGTTTTGCTGCAGGAAACAAAGGGAAGCGTGGCGATGAGGGCGAGGCCGGCGATGAAGGTTTTGCGTTTCATGAATGGGTTGCTTTGGTATTTTCGAGAGATTGCTTGAGCGCGCGGCGGACGGCGAGCGATTTCATCACGGTTCCGATCGCCAGCGCGGCGATGAGCAGAACCCCGGTCAGCATGCCGGACAACTCGCGGGCGACGCTGGAAACCGATTGGTCGAAAATCCGATACTCCGAAATCCGCGTGAGGCCGTTGTTGAGGATGGCGAGCGACAACCACCCCAGCAGCGTGCCTGCCACCGTGCCCGTGCCACCGAAAATACTCACGCCGCCGAGCACGACCGCGGTGATGGCGAGCAGCTCATAACCGATCCCCGCGTTCGCCCGCGCTTCTCCTAACCGGGAAACGATGATCACCGCAGCGAGGCCGGCGACGGCTCCGGCGATGATGTAGGCGATGCTGGTATTCCGCGCGACGGGGATGCCGGCATAACGCGCTCCTTCGGCCGAAAATCCGATGGCGCGGAACGAACGTCCCAACGTGGTCTGATGCACCAGCAGCCAGATTCCCGCCGCCACGGCGAGGAATACCCACATCTGCGTCGGGATGCCAGCGGTGTTGGAATTACCCAGCGCGAGGAACGATTGCGGAAATTGCGAGTAGGCCACCGATCCTTTTGTCAGCGCCTCCGCCAGCCCGCGGAACAGGGAAAACGTGCCGAGTGTGACGATCAACGGCGGGAGATTCAGCCGGGTGATGAGCACCGCATTCAAACCACCGCCGAGGGCTCCGATGGTGATCGCCGCAAGACCCGCCAGCCACGGATCGAGCCCCAGCGTGTTCACCATCATGCCGAAGAGCACCGCGCACAGGCCCATCATCGAGCCGACGGATAGATCGATGCCACCGGTGAGGATGACCGGCGTCATGGCGAGCGCGAGCAGGCCGATTTCCACCGAGTGGCGGAAGATGTTGGAAATGTTTCCGCCGGTGAGGAAGCGCTGGCCGAGCGCGTTAAAGAGCACCACCTCGAGCACGATCACCAACAGCAACACCGTTTCGTGACGGGCAAGCGAGGATTTGATAGATGAAGTCATGATCTCGTTTTCTTCCGGTTGCGCAAGCCGTCGGCCATCACGGCGAGCAGGATCACCAACCCCTGGATCGCCTTCTCCCAATACGGCGGCTGGTGGAAATGGGTGAGCGCCGGATTCACGTTCGAGAGCAGCATCATGCCTAGCAGGACACCGACCAGCGTTCCGCGTCCTCCTCGAATGGCGACTCCGCCGACGACGGCGGCGGCGATGGTTTTCAGCTCCAGCCCGTCGCCGCAATTCGGCTGCACCTGTGGCGATTGCACGAGGTTCAGCACCGCCGCGAGGCCGGACAGCAGGCCCATCAGGACGAAGACGCCGAAGGTGGTGCGTTTGGGATCGATGCCCGCGAGGCGCGCGGCCTCGGCGTCGGTGCCGGTGGCGTAGATGAAGCGTCCGCCAGCTAGATTTTTCATCGCCCAGGCCGCGGCGGCCAGCAGGACGAAGGTGAGTGAAATCACCACCGCCTGTCCCGCAGGCTGGCTGAGACCGAACCACTGCACACCGGCGGGGAGCGTGAACAAGCGCCCTTGCTGCCAAAGGCGCAGCGCTTCCTGCCAGGTGACCATCGTCGCCAGCGTGACCACGATGCTCGGCAGCCCGAGGTAGGCCACAAACACGCCGTTCACCGCGCCCATCAATGCACCCGCTCCGAGCGCTGCCAGAATCGCCACGCCCAACGGCAGGCCGGACGCGGCCGTCACTCCGGCGACGATCGCGCACATGCTGAACTGCGCGCCGATGGAAATATCAATCTGCCGGCAAATGATGATCAGCGCGATTCCGATAGCGGCGACCAGCGCCGGCATCTGCGAGGTGAGCCGCGAGATGAACGGCTGCCACTGGAAAAAGTGCGGTGCGATAACGGCCAATGCCACCATCAACAGCCCAAGCGCCGCGGCCACCGTGATTTCCCGGGAATACTTGCTCATTCAGGCGGCGTCTCTACCGTTAGTTCCAAGGGCGGCGGCCATGACCGAGTGGGCATCCGCGTTTTCCTTGGCGATGATTTCCACCAGCTTGCCGCCGCGCATCACGGCGACGCGGTCGCTCATGCCGAGCACTTCCGGCAGGTCGCTGGAAATCATCAACACCGCGAGTCCTTCCTTGGCGAGCTGGCGGATGATCTTGTGGATCTCGCTCTTCGCGCCGACGTCCACGCCTTGCGTCGGCTCGTCGAGAATGAGCAGTTTCGGCTTCGTCGCGAGCCAGCGGGCGACGCTGACTTTCTGTTGATTCCCGCCGCTCAGGCTGCCGCCGGGAGCTTCCGGGCCGCTGGTTTTGATGCCGAGGTCGCGGATGAACTCGCGGGCTAACAACGACTCCGCCTTGAGCCGCAGCCAGCCGCCGGGGAACAAGGTCGGCTGGATCGCCATTGTCATGTTTTGGGAAATCGGCATTTCGAGGATCACCCCGTGCCGGCGACGGTCTTCCGGCACGTAGGCGATGCCGCGGGCGATCGCCTCGCGCGGGCTGTGGATAGAAATCCGCTCGCCGTTGAGCGAAATTTCGCCCGAGTCCGCTGGCGTGATGCCGAAAAGGATCCGCGCCAGCTCGGTGCGGCCCGCGCCGACGAGGCCGGCCATGCCGACGATTTCTCCGGCCCGGACATCGAGTGTCACGCCGCTCACACCGCTTTCGGTGCAGCCGAGATTTTTCAGCGAGAGCACCGTCTTACCGGGCTCGCTTTCGGATGGCGGATAGATCGACGACACCTCGCGCCCGACCATCAGCTTGATCATCTGGGATTCATTCAGCGAATCGACTGCGTTCGTTCCGACGCTCTCGCCATCGCGCAACACGGTGACGCGGTCGGCGAGCGCGAAAATTTCCTCCAGCCGGTGGGATATGTAGATCACCCCCACCCCGCTGTCGCGGAGGTCGCGGACGACTTTAAAAAGCAGGTGTTGCTCCTTCTGGGTCAGTGAGGCGGTCGGCTCGTCCATCACGACGATGCGCGCGCCGGAACCGAGCGCGCAGGCGATTTCGACCAGCTGCTGCTCGGGCATCGACAGCGATTGCACCTCGGCATCGGGCGAAATTTCCGCGCCGATGCGGTGAAGCAGCTCGGTGGCGCGGGTCCGCTGGTCGGTCCAGGAAACGCGGCTGAAGAGCCCGGTTTTTTTCAAGCGCAGGCCGATGTTTTCCGCGACGGTGAGGTCGGGGAACAGCGCGGGCTGTTGGTAAATGCAGGCGATTCCCAGCTCCCGCGCCTTGGACGGCGTGAGGTGGTGCACTTCCTCGCCCGCGACCACCAGCGTGCCGCCGTCGGGCTGGTGGGCGCCGGTGATGACCTTGATGAGGGTGGATTTCCCCGCGCCATTCTCGCCTAGCAGCGCATGGACTTCACCCGGCCGCAGTTCGAACGAAACACCCTTGAGCGCGCGAACGGCACCAAAGGATTTGCGGATGTCATGAAGTGTCAGCAGCACTTTCAGGCGGTTAAACTTGCGGATTCCCTTCGTTGGATCAAGCGCTCCGGGTGACCCAGCGCAGTTTCGCGGAGCTACTTCGCGGGTTCAAACGCCGCTCTTCCGGGCTGGCGGTGATGGGGCCGTCGCTCATTTCAGAATAGATTCCGTCGCGGACGCCCACTTTCATCGATTGCTTCACGCGGCGGTCCTCGCCCGAGTGGAAGGTGAGGATGGCCGCGCGCGCGCCTGGCTTCAGGCACTTGGGCAAGACCCGGAGAAACGCGTCGAGCGCGGTGAATTCCTCGTTCACCGCGATCCTAACCGCCTGAAAAACCCGGCGCACGGTGAGTTCCCGCTCATCCTCGTCGCTCACGCGGACGGACTCGCGGATCGCGCGGGCGAGCGCGAGGGTGTCTGGAAACGAGCGGCCCGCCAGCGCGAGCGCGAGCGACTCGGCGCGGGGTTCGTCCGCGTGTTCGTGAAGGGCGGTTTCGAGTTTCTCGGCGCTGACTCTCGCCAGCCAGTCCGCGGCTGATAGGCCGCGACCGGGATTCATCCGCATGTCGAGCGGTCCGGCGGATTTGAAACTGAAGCCGCGGGACGGATCGTCGAACTGCATCGAGGAGCAGCCGAGATCGGCGAAAATGAAATCCACCTCCGCCAGACCGCGTTCTGCCAGAACTTTGGCGATGCCGGCGTAGTTGGAACGCACCGCTTCGAAACGATCCCCGCCGAAACCCATCGCGCGCAGACGGGCGGAGGTTTTCGGAAGTTCCAACGGGTCGAGATCCAAGCCGATGAGTTTTCCATCAGGAGCGATCTTCTCCAGAATCCTCGCAGCATGGCCGCCGTAGCCGAGGGTCGCGTCCACGCCGGACATGCCGGGCGCTAACTGGAGAGCGTCGAGGGACTCGTCCATCAGAATCGGAATGTGAGAGCCCGCCGGAGTCTTCCCGGAGGCAATCACCTTGGCGATCGTCTCGCCGTAGCGCGCGGGGTCGTGCTCCTTGTATTTGTCCTCGAAACGGCGGGGGTTTTTCCCGCTGTAACGCTTGCGCCGCGGCGGGCGCGGGGTTTCGTCGTCGCTCACAGTTCGGAGTATTTCAGGTTGTTGCCGCGGGATTTCTCCACCGGATAGCGGACGTCGTTGCGGGCGATCTTCGCCTGCATGACCTCGCCGAGGTTCATGCCGAGATTGTCCGCGAACTCGAATAACAGGATGGCGACGTCGGCGATCTCGGAGGCGATTTCCTCGCGGTTTTTCTCCAGGCGTTTTTCGATCTGCTCTTCCTGCTGCCAGACGAAGTGCTGCATGAGTTCGCCGGCTTCCGCGGCGATGGCCACGGCGAGATCCTTGGCATTGTGATATTTCCGCCACTCGCGGGCGTCCACGAAATCTTGGATTTGCGCGGTTAGTTCGGCTATGGAATCGCTCATGCGCGGAGTCTTAGCGGGGGAGCCCGGTGACTGCGAGGACTTATAGGACTTATAGGGCTTATACGACTTATAGGACCTATAAAAAAAGCCGCCTGCGGGTGAGCGCAGGCGGCTTGGGGATTGTTTGCAGAAGAGATTACTCTCCGGCCACTTCGACGACGGCTTCGGCAGCCTTCTTCTTCGCTGCTTTCTTGGGAGCAGGAGCTTCGACGGCTTCGGTGGCGGCGACTTCTTCGACAGGAGCCTCTTCACCAGCGGCAACGCGGTCGACCCACTCGATGATCGCCATCGGTGCGGAGTCGCTCATGCGGGCGCCGAGCTTGGTGATGCGGCAGTAACCGCCTTGGCGATCCTTGGATGCAGGAGCGATTTCGGAGAAAAGCTTCTGCACGGTATCCTTCTGGTGAAGGAAAGCGATGGCCAGGCGGCGGGAGTGCAGGTCGTCGCGCTTGGCGAGGGTGACCAACTTTTCCGCGACCGGACGAAGCGCTTTGGCTTTGCCGAGGGTGGTTTTGATGCGGCCATGCTCGATCAGGCTGATTGCCATGTTGGCAAGCAGTGCCTTACGGTGCGAGGCGTTGCGTTTGAGTTTAACTGTTTTGCTGCGATGTCTCATCGGTTGCTTCCGTTTCTAGATTTAAAGGTTAGTCGTCGAGGTTTTGAGCGATCAGATCGGCAAGGCCGACAGGAGCTTCGTCTTCCGCACCGAGGCGCGGGCCGCGTGAGGCAGCGGCAGGGCCGGAGAGCAACGAGGATTCGAAGGACATCCCGAGACCGAGGCCGAGCTCGACGAGCTTGTCCTTGATTTCGTTGAGGGACTTCTTGCCGAAGTTGCGATACTTGAGCATTTCCGCTTCCGACTTCATCGCGAGTTGGCCCACCGAGGTGATGTTCGCGTTGTTGAGGCAGTTGGCGGCACGCACCGAGAGTTCGATTTCGTTGACCGACATGTTGAGAAGCTTCTTGAGAGCGGCGTTCTCTTCGCTGGACTCGGCCGGCGCTTCTTCGAAGTCCACGGCGTTTTCGTCATAGTTGACGAAGACGTCGAGGTGGTGGCGGAGAATGGCGGAGGCTTGGAGCAACGCGTCTTGCGGCGTGATGCGGCCGTCGGTCCAGATGTCGAGGATCAGCTTGTCGAATTCGGTCATCTGACCGACGCGGGTGCTTTCCACCGAGTATTTCACGCGGGTGACCGGCGAGAAGATCGAGTCGATGGCGATGACGCCGATCGGCTGGTCCTTGCGCTTGTTTTCGTCGCCAGTGGAGAAACCACGGCCGACGCGGACTTCGAACTCGCAGTCGAATTTCACCTTCTTGTCGAGGGTGCAGATGACCTGGTCCTTGTTGACGATGTCGTAGATGTGGTCCGGCATGATGTCACCGGCGGTGACGACGCCTTCTTTTTCCACTTTAATGGTGAGGATGCGGGGATCCTTCTCATTGTGGGAGAATTTCACCTTCTTCAGGTTAAGCACGATGTCGGTGACATCTTCCACCACGCCGGGGAGGCTGGAGAATTCGTGCTGCACGCCGGCGATGCGGACGGAAGTGATGGACGCACCTTCCAACGAGGAAAGAAGCACGCGGCGGAGGGAGTTGCCGATGGTGTGGCCGTATCCGCGCTCGAAAGGCTCGGCGACGAATTGGGCGTAGGTATCGGTGGCGGTGTCCTCGTTGCGAACGAGGCGGTTAGGGAGCTCGAAACGAGCGAGTTTGACTGCTGACATGTTATTTTTTGATTGCCGGGTTACCCTCTTGCGAGCGGAAAGACTCTAAAAAGAGACTCTCAGAGGACCGACGGCGTTGTGCGATTGCCCGCGGGGGCGTGACTAAATGATGGAGCAGGGCAGCTTGCAAAGCATTTTTTGTCCCTTTTTTCGGCGGCGAAGTACCATTTCGGCACTATTTCCTCATTTTTATGAAAAAAAACTAGATTTTCTATCAGGGGGAAATATGGTGCCGGGGCAATCCACCATAAACAAACTATGAAATCCAAAAAGAACCTAACTCGATTCACCTACGAAAGCGCCGCATTTGAAGGATGGCGTTTGTGCATTAGCCGGGCGGGCACGACCTTCACCCGCTACTTCCCCGACAAGAAGTTCGGCGGCGGCAAGAAGTCATTGGCAGCTGCTGAGAAAACCTTGGCCGATCTGAAAGTGATCATCGAAGGAGCCAAGCGCGTTGATAACAAACTGACTCCGGCCACCATCAAGAAGGCTGAAAAGCTCCTTGCTGAAGCGGTCTGAAGCGAAAAATCCGGGATTCCGGGAATTTCAGAATTTGCGCCGTGCCTGATGCGAGACAAGTTCCGCACATGCCGGACCTGAAAACTTCCGTAATCCATTGGTTTCGCCGCGATCTGCGAATTGCGGATAACACGGCCCTGTGCCGCGCGGCGAAACCCGGACTTCCCGTTATTCCTGTTTATATTCTAAGCGCTTGGCGCGGCGTCCATTCTTGGACGGGACCGAATCGCCAGCATTTTCTTTGTGGCTCTTTGGAGTCGTTGGCCAAAAACCTCGAAACCGTCGAGGGCCGCCTGATCATCCGTCAGGGCAAGGCGGTTGACGAGCTCCGGAAGCTGATCACGGAGAGCCGGGCCGTCGCGATTCATTTCAACGCCGATCCGGATCCTTTCGGAAAATCCGCGGAAAACGAGGTGCGTGAGCTTTGCGCCGAGCTCGGAGTGGAGTGCCACGCCCACGCCGACTCGACGCTTCACCGGCCGGACGAGGTTTTGACCCAAAGCGCGCTGCCTTATCGGGTTTACACGCCTTACAGCCGGAACTGGCTCGGACTGCCGAAGCCGTCACCGCTCGCGAAACCGTCGGCGCTGCGGACTCCGGCCGACATCAAATCGCTCCCGCTTCCCACCGTCGCACTCTGGGGTTTGGAAATCCCCGCGACCCAAATCGCCGCTCCCGGCGAACGTTCCGCACGGGAGCGGCTGAAACTCGCGATCACCGGAAAAATCCAGAACTACGCCGCGAAACGTGATTTCCCGGCGGAAAACGGCACCTCGCGGATTTCCCAGGACTTGCGGTTCGGCCTGGTTTCCATCCGCACCGTCTATGCGGAAGTGATGAAAGCCCGCGCCGCCGCCGATCTCGCGGCAAAGGCCGGAATCGACGTGTTCATCAAGGAACTCGCGTGGCGGGAGTTCTATTTCGCCATCCTCCACCATTTCCCAAACGTCCTCGACGAGGAATTCAACGCCGATTGGCGCGGACTGCCTTGGGACGAGCCGGACGAACGGTTTGAGGTATGGAAAGCGGGGAAAACCGGTTTCCCGATCGTCGATGCCGGGATGCGCGAGCTCAAGGCCACCGGATTCATGCACAACCGGCTGCGCATGATCACCGCGATGTTCCTCACCAAAGATCTGCACATCGACTGGAAACAGGGCGAATCGTGGTTCATGCAGAATCTCGTCGATGGTGAAATCGCCTCGAACAACGGCGGCTGGCAGTGGTCGGCGGGCACCGGAGCGGATGCCGCGCCGTATTTCCGGATTCAAAATCCCTGGTCCCAAAGCGCCCGCTACGACCCTGATGGCACTTATATAAGAAAATGGGTGCCCGAGCTCGCAAAAATCCACCCGTCCCGCCTCCACGAAGCGCCGAAGGACGGACGCCCGATCGCCCCGGATTATCCCCTGCCCTGCCTGGATCACAAAACCGAACGCGAGCGGACGCTGGCGATTTTCAAAAACCACCGCGCCGCCGGCCGCTGACTAGTTTTCCGCCTGCTTCAGCAAACGCCCGGACAGCTCATGAAGATCCTCCACCGGGATCGCGAAACTCTCCGCGCGGTTCGCCCGCGCAATGTTCATCCCGATGCAGCGCCCGTCGAGATCGAGCAACGGCCCGCCGACCACCGACTTGCTGCCGAGGATGTCGTGCTGCATCACCCGTGGAAATCCGCTGCGCCGCGGGGAAAACTCGCCGCTCATTTCATCGTTGCGGTTCATCTGGTCGGTGAACATCTCGCCACGGGCGGCCAACCTGACATCCACGGTGATTTCCGCGCCCTTGCGGCGGTAAGTCATCTTCACCGTGCTGCCGGCCTTGCGGTCCTTGAGGATTTCCGCGATGTCCTCGATTTTTTTCAGCTTCTTGCCTTCGATGCTCAAAATCACATCGCCCTTCTGCAAGCCAGCCTCCTTCGCGCCGCTTTTTTCGTTCACGTCGTCCACTTCGAGAAATTTCGACTTCCCGTTCAGCACCACCCCGAGCGCCGCACCGCCGCTTGCCGGAATTTCGCGGATCTTCGCGCTCACGATCCCCGCCAGCAACCGCCTCGCCGTGCGGGTCGTCGCGCCATTCGCCACCACCCAAGTCCCCTGCGGCACCGCGCTCGTCGGCGCGTAAACCACCGGCACCAGCCCGTCGGCCTCGATTTTCAAAAGCGCCACGTCCCAAGCCGGGTCCACTGCCAGCACTCTGACCTCGCGGAAATGCGCCTGGTCCACCGTCACCGCGAGTGCCTTCACATCGAGAACCTCGCTCGCCTTGGTCAGAATGTGCCCGTCCGCGGAAATCACCACGCCGTAGCCGATCTCCTTCCGGCCATCCAGCATCACCGCGCTCGATGTTTGCAGGATTTGCCGCTGCGCCTCGAACGCCGCCACCACCGCCGTGCCGGTGGTCCGATAGGCGGAATCCAGGCTTTGCTGGCCGGCCGCGGCGAGGGTTAGCCCGATGCCGGCGATTGAAAAAATCCAGTTAGCGTTCACCGAGATTGAGGGTAAATGGTTTGGCTTTGCCGCCGCGTTCCGTTTCGAGACTGAGCTCGTCCCCCGCTGACATTTCTTTGAGAAGTTCCTGCATCTGTTCGCGTTTCTCCAAAACGACGCCGTTCATTTTCAGCAAAACATCGCCTTCCTTGATCCCCGCTTCCTGCGCCGGACTCTTGTCGCCCACTTTCGTCACCCGCAGGCCGCCTTCCGTCCGGGTCTCCGTCGCCAGGCCGAGGAAACCATTTCCCTTCACCGGCTTCGCCGCATACGGCCCCTCGCCGATGAATTCCGCTTTCAACATGCCCTCCCAGTTCGCGATGAATTCCGTCATCGGCACATGCATGTTCACCTGCATTTGCAGGCCGACCCGCGAGTGGATTCCCACCAGCTTGCCTGTCAGATCGAACAACGGCCCGCCCGAATCACCGCCGATGAGCATGCCGTCGGATTGAAACGTCGAGTTGGCGATCCGCACTAACCGGCCCAGCCTCACCACCGACCCGCGCTCCTTGTCGAAGCCGCCCGAGTGCCCCAGCGAGAACACCCAGTCGCCGAGCCGGGTCGTTTCCGCGCGGTCGATTTCCACAAACGGATAGTTCCCCGGCTCCGTGATCCGGATCATCGCCGCGTCCTTGTCCGCCACCAGGCCCAGCGTTTCCGCCTTCAGCCGGGTGCCGTCTTCCAGGATCACCGTCACCTTTTTCCTCACCCCGGTCGCCACGTGCGCGGCGGTTAGGACCAGGCCGTCCGCCGAGACGATCACGCCGGTCCCCGAGCCTTCGGAAATCTCGATGCACACCGTCGCGGCCCGCGCCTTGGGCAGCGCGTCGCCCACCGCCGTTTGGATGGTCTCCAGATCCTTGCGGCTTTCCGGCGCCTTCAGGTCGTTCACATACGACCGGCCCTCTTGGGAAAACGCGCACCACGGCAGCAGCGCCAGCATCGGGAAAATCCATGGAAACTTCATCGTCTTGGTTGGGCGGCAGGCTACCGGCATCCTGTCTTTCCCGCAACTCATGGCTTTGCGATCCTGCGAAAAAGTCCGATCCATTCCCGCCCCGCCCGTCCCGGAAACGCGGCTTGCGGCACCCAGCCATCCACCCGCTCGAACCACGGGGAAAACCACGCGTCCAGTTCCTCCACCGTCACCGCGAACGGCGGCCCGACCGATTCCTCGCCCGGATCAAACGGCGTCAGGAAAAACACCCCCGCCAGCAAACCGCCTTCCCGCAGACAACCCGCCGCCGCCTCGGCGTAGCGCTTCCGGTCGCCCGGATCGATCGCGCAAAAACACGTGTGTTCCCAGATCGCCGAGCACTCGCGCCCCACCCTCCATTCCGGCTCCAGGAAATTCCCCACCTCGTAGCTCTCCACCCCGGTTCCCGGAAATCCCCGCGCCCGCGCCACCGCCGTCGGCGCCAAATCCAGCCCCACCACCGGAATCCCCAGCACTCCAAGCGCCCGCACATCATGGCCGAACCCGCAGCCCGGCACCAACACCGGTCCCGCGCCCCAGTCCACCGGCCTCTCCAGCAACTCCAACAAAGGCGGCGAAGCCTGCCCCTTTTCCCACGGCATGTCCCCCACCTGATAGCGGCTTTCCCAATCGGTCATGCCCGGACTTTCCCCCCGCAAACGCCGCCATGCAAGCGCCTTGCACCCGGAATCTGTTCCGACTGTCTCAGTCGGAAGCAGAACTTCCGCAACCGGCTGAGACAGCCGGCACACATGCCATCACCCGACACGCCGCCGCTCCGGAGGGAGATGGAATCGGTGGTCTTCTGGCGTTTTCCCTCGGGCCGGAAGCCCCTCCCTTGACATCCCGTTGACTGTGATTTGGGAAAGCGGCTTGATTCAAGTGCGAATCCGGCCATGGTCTTTGCCATGGTCACACTCGCGGAAATCGAAACCTTGGCGCTCACGCTCCCGGAATCCGACCGGGCCAGGCTGGCCGCCGATTTGCTGGATTCCCTGCCGGGGGTGCTGGTCGAGGATGACGAGGGATTGGCGGAGGCTCTGCGGCGGTCCGAGGAAATGGACCGTGATCCGTCCGCATGCCTCACCCATAAGGAATTCCTCAAAGCTGTGGGCCGTCCGGCATGAAGGTGACTTACCACCGCTCCGCCGCCCGGGATGTCAGGCAGATTTTAGATCACTATGACAGCGAGGCGGGATCTCAACTCGCAGATCGATTTTTCAAAGAACCTGCTCGAAACGGTCTCCAAGGCGCTTTCAAATCCACTGCATTTTCCACCGATCGGTGAATGCATGCGGCGGGCGAATCTCCCGGATTTTCCTTATCATTTCATCTACGAAGAGAAGCCTTGGGGAATCAAGGTGATGGCGGTCCGCCATGATCGCCGGAACCCCCGCTTCGGCCTGCGGCGGAAATAAGACCCGCCCCCTAACTACCCACGGAGGGGCGATGCATGATCGCCCGGACCATGAGGAGACAACGGAAAGCGCTTCGTTCAGTTCATTGGCTTCCCATGCACATCGGCGGACGCGTTCCGCCGCTCCTTGTTCAGGCTCCCGTTGTATGGAGCCCCCACCCGCTCTACTCCGGCTTGCCGAGGTTCGCGCTGGCTTGGAGTGGGTTGAGCAGGCTGCGCCGCGCTCCTTCTCTGCTGCCTCGCGCTGAGAGTCGCCGCCCTCCGGACCGGCGGATTCCTCGTCTTCGGTCATGAAGACGAGGTGAAAATGGCACCAACCGAAAAGGCTGGTGCTCGATTGCCGGGACCGGACAGGGTGAGATCGACGATGAGGATTTGCTTTTTTCCGACGGCGGGGGACGGGGTCATGAGGAGGGAGTGGCGAGCGGTCGGTTAGGGATTTCGCAGGCGACGATAGCGCCCTCTCCAGGGAGGGACTCGATGGTGAGTTCGCCGCTGAGGGCGCGCGCCCGATAGCGCATGGAGTCCAGGCCCATGCCGCGGGCGGCGCTGTGTTTCGCAGCGTTTCCCAAAGCCTCCTGGGCGTTCCGGTAAAGGTGCAGGTCATCCGCCGGGTCGGTGGGCCGGGTGTCGCCGGTTTCGGAAAAAGTGACGAGCATGTCGGTCTGGCGGGTGGTGGTGTCGGCGAGTTCCTCCAGCGCCGGCGCGAGGCCGAGCCCGTCGAGCTGCACGGGGAAGATCCCGCGAGCCAGTTCGCGGGCGAGGGTGACGGCATCGCCCGCCATCCCGCCGATCCGGTCGGCCTTGGCCGCAGCCGCCGGGTCGCGCTGGCGCAGTTCGTTTGCCAGGAATGTGGCGGCATAACGGATGGCGGCGAGGGTCGCCGCGCGGTCGTCGGGATGGACGAATTCGAGAAACGGCCGGGCATGAAGTTCCGCGTTGGACCATCCGAGCAGCGGCGACCAGGCCGGGTTGAGCCGCTTGAAGACGCCATCGAAGCCGGCGATGCAGAGCAGGTCGGGCGACTGGTTGAAGAAGTGGAGCAGCTCGTCCGCCGTCGGCTGGGCGGGGGCACGGTCCAAGCGGGTTGGTTTGGGTTTTGAACTCATCCGACTCGCCATGATTAGGGCGGAGCCTGGCAGGGATAAAGATCAATCGTCCGGACCGAGGCGGTGCCGAAGATCAAGCCCGGCGCAAATAATCCGGCACCTGGTCGCGCTGCGAGGCGGGCGGCACGGCGGCGCTCGCGAAGGAAATCACCGCTCCCACGCCAGCCGCGTGCGCTCCGCCGAGACGGGGCTCGACCTCGAAATCCGGAAACCGATAGCGGACGCTCAGCCGCCGCCAGAAACCGAATGCGAAGACCGCCAACACGCCCCCGCCGGCGAGAGCGGCGGGGAAAGCGCACTTGCGCGCGAGCTCCTGCAGCCAGAGGAGTTTCGCCGACGGGGCGGCGGCCTTGCGAACGGCTGCGACTCTGGCAGACGGGGCCGCCGCGACGGAAGCCGAGTCGCCGGCTAACATCCGCTCCATCCAGTAGATACGGATGGACATCTGGACGAGGAATTTCTCGAGCTGTTCGGGGTGCCTGATTTTTTCAAAAGCCTGCATCACCGAACTCTCAAGCGCGCGGTGTTGCTCGGCGGCGGAGACCGAATCGGTGATGGAAGGACTGAGATACACGACCGAGCGCTGCGGCGCGCCGAGGTAGTAGTAAACAACCACGGCGGGGCGTCCCGCCGAGAAAAACCGCTCGATCATTTCCTCCTCGCGGACCTCGCTGGGGATGTCCTGCTCCCCGCCCATCACGTAAACGAACAGGTCGATCGACGAGTCGCTGGCGTGATAGTTGAGGAAACTCAGGCGGTCCCGATAGTCGGCCGGAGAGAGCAGGCCTTGGGGATCGATCAGGAAGGTTTTCGGGCGCTCGGCGAAATAGGCGGGCAGGAATTTCTCGGCGATGTCGGTCGAGGGCTTGAGGTCCCCGGCGATTTCCTCCGGCTTGGGCTGCTCGACTTGAAGCGGCTCGGCGGCGGGTTGCTGCGGCTCGTCGGGCACCGGGGCGTCGGTGAGCAGGATGGCCCCCGGGATCCAGCCGGCGGCTTCTAACTCCGCGCGTTGCTTGAGGTCCCACACCGGCAGCGTCGGCTCGACGAGGGCATACGCGTTCGCCATCAAAACCGCCGTGGCGATGACCGGGAAAAACCTCACGACAACACCTCCGCGGTTGCTTCTTCCTCGGCGACCGGACGGTGGCCCGCACGGATGCGGCGCACCAAGTCGCCCATTTGCACGGGAGGCATGACCTTGCGCTCGAAGTGCTCGGGATCACGGCGGGCCTGGCGGCTGCGCTTGCGGAGGATGCCGTCGAGGTGCTTGAGCGCTCGCAAAATCCCCTCGGCATAGCGCCCCTCCAGCCAATAAGCGTGCGCGCGGGAGAGACACTCGAAGGTGTCGGACTCTTCGAGAAACGGATCCAACAGATAACCGAAAACCATCCCGGCCGCCTTCGACTCGGGATCGATGGTGATGAGGATGCCCGCCTCGTTCGGCTTTTCCACCGGCACGTCCTCGAAGGCGGAGCGGTTCAGCAGCCAGAATCCGAACTGCCGGATGTTCGCCACCTCGCCAAGAGATCCGGTGTAAATCGCCACGAAAACCTGCGGGAAGCGGCGGGTGATTCTTTCCATCGCCAGCTCCACCTTCTCGCGGTCGCCGCGGCGGAGGATGCCCGCGCTGTCCGTGAGGCAGCGGATTCTCACCTCCTCGTCGCCGAACCGCGCGTCCGCATCCGCGAGCGTGAATCCACAATGCGGGCAAGACGCCGCAGCTCGGTGGATACGCTGGACACAACGGGGACACTTCATAAACAACAACGACGGGATTTTTTAGGGCGCGCGGCAGAATCCGTCAAAGCCAATCCTTAGGAAACCTTGAATAAATCCGCCCCCCGCAAACGCCCGGCCGATTACAATCACTACCGAATTTTCAAGGTTCCTAATCCCGTGGTTTGCTCCTATCTTCCGGCTCCGCCGCGCTTCAGGGCGCGCCTGGCCACTCGCTATCTGATTATGAAACCGCCTCCGTTCAACAACACCATCGATTTTCCGCGCCCCAAGCTGAACTTTTCTCCCAAGTGGCTCATCCTCGCCCCACTCGGCGTCTTCCTGCTGATAGGCCTGTTTTCAAGCTATTACACCGTGAGCCCCGAGGCCGAAGCCGTCGTCCAGCGCTTCGGGAAATTCCAGTTCATCGCCAAGCCCGGCCTGCACTTCAAGCTGCCCTACGGCATCGACACCGCCACCATCGTGCCGGTCCGCCGCCAGCTGAAGCTTGAATTCGGCTTCACCACCAGCGGCTCGACCAATCCCGACCAAGCCAGCGAAGCGCCCGAACTCGAGCGCGACATGGTCACCGGCGACCTCAACGCCGCCCAGGTCGAGTGGATCGTCCAATACAGCATCTCCTCGCCCCAGGACTACCTCTTTCAAGTGCGCCGCCCCGGCTCCACCCTGCGCGACCTCACCGAGGGCGTGATGTGCGAGGTCATCGGCGACCGCACGGTGGACGAGGTCCTCACCATCGGCCGCACCGAGATCGAAACCGAAGCGCTCATCCGCCTGAAAGTCCTGTTGGAAAAACTCAACATGGGAGTCACCGCCGAGCAGATCCAACTCAAGAACGTCCACCCGCCCGCCCCGGTCCAGCGCTCGTTCGACGAAGTCAACCGCGCCCAACAGGAGCGCGAGCAGATGATCAACGAGGCCAACGGCGAGTATAACAAAGTCATCCCGCGCGCCAAGGGACTCGCCGACCAGCGGATCTCCGGCGCCGAGGGCTTCGCCGTCCAGCGCGTCAACGAGGCGGAGGGCGACGTCGCCCGTTTCAAGGAACTCCTCGTCCAATACGACAAGGCCCCGGCCATCACCAAACAACGTCTCTATCTGGAAACCATGAACGAGGTGCTGCCCAAGCTCGGCTCGAAAATCATCATCGACGAGGACGCCAAGCAGTTCCTCCCGCTCATGAACCTCAAGTAATCCGACCCCTAACTTCCCACCTTCATGAAAGCCATTTCCATTCTCATCGTCGCCTTCGTCGGCGTCATCATCATCGCCAGCAGCGCCTACACCGTGAATCAAGCGGAGCAGGTCTTCATCACCGAGTTCGGCAAGCCCGTCGGCGATCCGATCAACGCCGACCCCGCGAAAAACGAGGCCGGCCTGCATTGGAAAAAACCCTTCATCCAGCAGGTCAACCGCATCGAAAAGCGGATGCTCGAATGGGACGGCCCGGCCACCGAAATGCCCACCCGCGACAAGCTCTACATCACCGTGGACAACTTCGCCCGCTGGCGCATCTCCGACCCGAAGACCTATTTCGAAAAACTCCGCGACGAGCGCAGCGCCCTTTCCCGGCTCGACGACATCATCGGCAGCGAGACCCGCAACGTCATCGCCTCCCACGACTTGATCGAGGTGATCCGCAGCGACAAGGACCGCAAGCCCGTGCGCGACGAGGCGCTTGCCGCGGCCAGCTCCAACCTCGGCCAGCTCCCGCCGATCCGCTTCGGCAGAAACACCCTCGACGAGCAAATCCTCAAAGCCGCCCAGCCGAAAGTCCGCTCCTGGGGCATCGAGCTGCTCGACGTCCGCTTCAAGCGCATCAACTACAAGCCCGGCGTCATCGACAAGATCTACAAGCGCATGTCCTCGGAGCGCGAGCAAATCGCCGACCGCTTCCGCTCGGAAGGCGCCGGCGAGGCCGCCAAAATCCTCGGCCGCAAGGAGCGCGACCTGCTCTCCATCCAGTCCGAAGCCTACCGCAAGGAGCAGGAAATCAAGGGCAAGGCCGACGCCCAGGCCACCGGCATCTACGCCTCAGCCTACAGCTCCAGCCCCTCCGCCGCGGACTTCTACCAGTTCGTCAAGACCCTCGAAACCTACCAGAAAACCCTCGGCAAGGACACCACCACCATCATGACTTCCAACAGCGACCTGTTCCGCCTCTTCAAACACATCGAGACCCCGAAACCCTGAGGGCGGGCGATCAAGATTCCCGCCACGCCCGATCCGGCCGACGCGGGGCCGCTTTGGCGTTCAGTAGGCCATGCGCAAGCCGACCAGCCCGGTCCAGCCGTTGAAATCCTCCGCTTGAGTGTCCCCGTCCATGAAGGTGTATTTCACACCGGACATGAGCTTGAGCTTGTGGCCGTAGAGGTAGTAGTTGAGGCCGCTGTAGCAGGCAAAGAACGCGTCGCCGCTTTTGACCCCGCCGGGAGCCTGGCCCTCATAGCGGTAGCGCAGGAAAATCCCGTTGGGATCGCTGCTGCAGGCATATTCGAGCATGGCGACGCACTGGAGTTTTTCCGTGAGAAACCATGAGGGAATGGCCGTCACGCCCCAGACGTCCGCCTTGCCGAGCGGGCCATCGCCCCAGAACGCCTCGGTTTCCAGCCCGAAGCGCCCTTCGGTGATGGTGTTGGAAACAGCGACGGCATCCGGATAGGGAGCCGACGGCGGATCGCCGGGGGAGGCGTATCCCGGATCGGAATTGTGCAGGTAGTGGAGTTCCGCCATGGCGTTGTCGAAGGAGGTGGACCCGGTGTAGTTGTAACCGAGCTTGGCGAGGATCACGGTGCCGCCATCCAGGGTCGTCCACTCGTCGGTGCGGTCGTTGCCATAGGCCCCGAGTTCATAAAACCAGCCGCCGGCAAGGTTTTTGCCGGAGATCCAGGCACCGGTGAGTTCGCCGCCGTAGAATTGGTTGACGAGTTGGGAGCGCTCGAAGGTGAGGATTTCCCGGGAGGAGATTTCCTGCTCGCGGGTGAACTTCAGCTCGGCCTTGCCAACGGAGAGGCTGAAGGCATCGCAGGGCGAGTAGGTGAGGTAGGCCTCGGCGGTGCGCTGGTAGATCCGCGGCGACAGATCCGGATAGAGGTCCAGCAGGCTGTGGAATTTCAGCGAGTGAAACAAGCGGGCCTTGATGCCGAAGCGAAAGCGCCGGACATCGACGTCACCCCAGGTGTTGGCGTCCGGTTTGTCGCCAGAGCCGAAGTTTCCGGAATCATCGGAACCATAGGCGTATTGGGTCTGGAGCTGGCCTTGGAACGCGAGCTCCTGAAGCACCGGGTTCGCTTCGTCTTTATAAAGCAGCGGCAGCGACCACAGGCGGTCATAGGCTGAGCCTTCGGCGAGTTTCCCGACGAGGATGCCGGTGGGTGCGGAAGCGGCGGCCGGCGGTGTTCCTGCGGAACCGTATCCCAAAAATCCCGCGCCCAGCCAAAGCAGGGCTGCGGTGGCAAGAGTTGAGTTCATATCGATGGCTGCGCTTGTTCTACTTGGCCGCCATCGCGGCAAGAACGGAGCAACCCATGCAAAGCATGTCGTTCGATAGGGTCAGGCGCAGAGGATTTGCACGGTGCTTTCGGCGGCCTTGCAGCTGCCACGCAGGGCGAAGGATTCTAACTTTCCGGCCTCGACAAGCTGCGGATCGCGATGCATCTCGACGAGTTCGGCATCGACTACATCGAAGGCGCTGGCCGGGCGATAACCCGAAAGACATCGAGTTTTTCCGCGAGGGGGAGAGCCTCAAACTCACGCCCGTGCGCGACGAGGCGCTTGCCGCGGCCAGCTCCAACCTCGGCCAGCTCCCGCCGATCCGCTTCGGCAGAAACACCCTCGACGAGCAAATCCTCAAGGCCGCCCAGCCGAAAGTCCGCTCCTGGGGCATCGAGCTGCTCGACGTCCGCTTCAAGCGCATCAACTACAACCCCGGCGTCATCGACAAGATCTACAGGCGGATGTCCTCGGAGCGCGAGCAGATCGCCGACCGCTTCCGCTCGGAAGGCGCCGGCGAGGCCGCCAAGATCCTCGGCCGCAAAGAGCGCGACCTGCTCTCCATCCAGTCAGAAGCCTACCGCAAGGAGCAGGAAATCAAGGGCAAGGCCGACGCACAGGCCACCGGCATTTACGCTACCGCCTACAACTCCAGCCCCTCCGCCGCCGACTTCTACCAGTTCGTCAAGACCCTGGAGACCTGTCAGAAGCAGGACCGGGGATTTCAGGCGAAAACCTCCTTCACGGCAACTCCCTTGCCGTCCTCGGTCGCGTAGAAGGGACGCTGCTCGACCTCATACATCGTCTTCGGGCTGATGCCCATGGCGGTGAAAATCGTGGCGTGAAGATCCGAGATCGACACCGGCTGGGTGGTGGTGACCAGCGGGCGTTCGTCCGCCGTCGCGCCATGGAGGAAACCGCGCTTCATCCCGCCGCCGAACATCACCACCGACGAGCCGCCGGTGAAATGGCGGTGCAGGCCGTAGTGCTTCGGCTCCAACAGCAGGTCCGATTCCGCGTTGGATTGATCCTTCGCCTTCGAGCCCGGAACCCCCTCGATCATCGCATCCCGGCTGAACTCGGAGGCGATGATGACCAGCGTGCGATCCAGTAGGTTTCTCTCCTCCAGATCGAGGATCAGACGGGCGATCGGCGAGTCGATTTCGCGGTGCATCCGCTCCGCCACCTCGTGCCCGTTCGCATGGGTGTCCCAGTTCAGAAACGGCACGTATTCCGTCGTGACCTCGACGAAGCGCGCGCCGCTCTCCACCAGTTTCCGGGCCAGCAGGCAGCCCTGGCCGAAATGGCTTTTGCCGTAAGCGTCGCGGACCTCCTGCGACTCCAGGCCGAGATCGAAGGCTTTCGCCTCGGGGGCCGCCAGCAAGCGGTGGGCGCTTTCCAACGAGCGGAGCATCGACTCCTGCTGATAGTCGGACATCAGGTCGCGGTGCGGGTTCCGGTCGATCAGGTTCTTGAAAAACGCTCGGCGGTTGGCGAAACGGCCGGGGTCCATGCCCTTCGGCGGACGCACGGCGAGCATCGCTTCCTCGGGGAACGGCAGGTTCATCGGCCCGAACTCCGAGCCGAAAAATCCGCCGGTGGTGAAGGCCTTGAGCTCCTCGGATTCGCCCACGCCTTCGAGCCGCTGGCCGATGTTGATGAAAGCGGGCATCACCGGATTGCGCGGCCCGAGCACCTTGGCCATCCACGCGCCGATGTGCGGCGCGGCGACGGTCTGCGGCGGCACGTAGCCGGTGTGCCAGTGATATTGATGGCGCGAATGAAGGATGGTCCCGAGATCCGGCTGCACCGCCGAGCGGATGAGGGTGGCGCGGTCCATCACCTTGGCGATCTTTTCAAGCCCCTGGCAGATCTTGATGTTGTCCACCGACGTGTCGATCGCCGGAAAGGTGGACAACATTTTCGAAACGGGCGCGCCCTTGACGAACGGCTGATAGGCCTTGGGATCGAAGGTCTCGGGAGCCGCCATACCGCCGCCCATCCACAGCACGATGCACGCGTCCGCCGTGGCCTTCGGCTGGAGGATCGTTTCCGCCGAAGCACGGGGCGCGCGGGCCATCAGCGCGGCGATGGACGCCGCGGAAAGTTTTTTCAGGAAGTCCCGGCGGGGCTGTTCGGGGTCGAGCTGGAGCGGTTGCATGGCGGTCGGTTCAGGAAAGTGGTTCAGCGGACGATCTGGAATTCCGGCAGCATGAAGACTCCCCACAGGAAGTCCTGGATGGCGGCGGCTTCCGGCTTCGCGCCTAACATGGAGACGGCGAGCCGGAGTTCATCCGGCGTCGGTTCCCGGGAAAGCGCGGCCTGCCAGACATAGGTGGCCAGAGTTTCGGAGGAGCCGAGGTTCCTGGCTAACAATGATCGCGCGCCCTCGGCCAGGCGCTGGTCGAGGATCGCGCCGTTGTTGAGATCCATCGCTTCCAAGGTCGCGAGATCGTTCGGACGGCTGCTCACGATCTGCTCGCGGTTCGGGCGGCCAAGCGTGCGCATCAGCAAGTCGGATTTCAGCAACGCCGCCCGGACCATCGGCTGCGGGCTGGCGGACGAATCGCGCTTCACCGGCGCGTCGATCTTGCCGGGCGCGGTGCCGCAGATCTGCCAGATCGCGTCGGTGAACTCCTCGGCGGTAAGCCGCTTGGGGCGCGGGCCTTGATAGACATAGTTGGACTCCTGGGGTGCCTCCTCGAACGACTCGGACTTCGATTGATAGGCCGCCGAAAGGCAGATCAGCCGCAGCGTCTTTTTCAAATCCTGCTGGTTTTCCGCGAGGTGCGCTCCGAGGTAATCCAGGAGATCCTCGTTCCACGGCGGCGATTGCATCGCATCCACGGGATGCACGATGCCGCGCCCCATCAGACGCTGCCAGAGACGGTTGGTGATGGCGCGCGGCGTGCGTCCGTTTTCCGGATGGGTGATGAGGGCCGCGAGTTGTTTCAGGCGCTCCGCCTTCGGCAGGCTGGCGTCCACCGTGCCGAGTTCCGGGAACAACCAGCCGGGGACGGCGGTCTTGCCGGTCGGTTTGTCACAGCGAAACATTTCCAACGGTTCGTCCGCATAGATCGCCGCCAAGCCATACGCCTCGCTGAGCTTCCAGCGATCGACGAATGAATCGTGACAGGACGCGCATTTCAGGTTGATGCCGAGAAAGGTCTGGCCGACCGACTGGGCGTATTGCATCGGGGTGATTTGCGCCGCGGAAACGCTGCCACGCCATTTGATGCCGTTGGCGAAACCCTCGTTCTCGGGATTCGGCGCGACCAGCTGGCGGACGAACTCGTCGTAGGGCATGTTGTCGTAAATCGCCTGATAGAGCCAGCCGCTGATCTGCTTGCGGCCGCCGTCGATGTAGCCGGTGCCGGCGTAGTCGTTGCGGAGCAGGTCGTTCCAGAACGTCAGCCAGTGTTCGGCGTAGGCGGTCTTGTCCGCGAGCAATGTGTCCACCAGGCGGGCCCGCTTGTCCGGCGCCCGGTCGGCGGTGAAGGTCCGCAAGGTCTCCGCCGAGGGAAGCAATCCGACGAGATCGAGATGGACGCGCCGGAGAAACGCGGTGTCGTCGAGCGGGGCGGGCCGGGGCAGTTTTTTTTCGGCGAGGTAGTGGTCGATGATCCGGTCGATCGGGTTGGTGCGACCGTCGCGGGCAGCTGGTAGCTCGGGATTCCGAGGACGGAGCGGCGGCTCGTAGGCCGGCTTTTTGAACGCGAAGCCCGGCTCCCATTTCGCCCCTGAGATCACCCACGCCTTGATGATTTCCACCTGCGGGTCGCTGAGCCCCTTGCCCTTCGGCGGCATCCGGAGGTCCTCGTCATCGGACGAAATCAGTTCGAGCATCAGGCTTTTTTCCGGGTGCGCGGCGTCGATGATCGGGCCGTTTTCCGAGCCCTCCCGGAACGACGCCTCGTCATTCATCGAGAGCCCCGCCTTTTTCTTGGTGTCGGTGTGACATTCGGAACAGTGCTTTTTCAAAATCGGCGCGACCTCGTGAACGAAATCCGGGGCGGCCGAGACCGGCGCCACCAGCGCCATTCCACTCAAGAGAAGCGGCAGCATTCCGGGGAGCGGGGACGGTCGTGAATCGGTCATTTTGAAAATCGGGCGGGGTTGCAAAGCGGCAAGCCCCCGAAACGAAATTTCCGGGTGAAATCTTTCACGAGAAACCACGAATACCTGCCGCTCCGCCCCGGTCTCCCCCACCCTGACGCCCCCGCGCTTCTCCCTTGCCCATCCGCGCGGCGGCCATTAAGTTCCGCGCCCCTGCCGATGAGCTCCAAACCTGTATTTCTCTACGACACGACCCTGCGCGATGGCACGCAGGGCGAAGGATTCCAACTGTCCGGCCTCGACAAGCTGCGGATCGCGAAGCGCTTGGACGAGTTCGGCATCGACTACATCGAAGGCGGCTGGCCGGGCTCCAATCCCAAGGACATCGAGTTTTTCCGCGAGGCGAAGAATCTCAAACTCACCCACGCGAAGCTCGCCGCGTTCGGCTCCACCCGCCGCGCGGACACCCCCGTCGAGAAAGACCCGCAGGTCCGCCTGCTGCTCGAAGCCGAGACTCCGGTGGTCACCATTTTCGGAAAAAGCTGGGAGCTCCAGGTCACCGAAGTCCTCCGCACCACCGTCGGGGAAAACCAGGCGATGATCCGCGACACCGTGGCCTATCTGGTGAAACACGGCCGCGAGGTGGTCTATGACGCCGAGCACTTTTTCGACGGCTACAAGGACTCGCCGGACCACGCGCTCGCCACACTCCAAGCCGCCGCCGACGGTGGCGCCGCCTGCCTCGTCCTCTGCGACACCAACGGCGGCACGCTTCCCTCAGAAGTCATGCAAATCTGCATGGCCGTGAAAAAACACCTGCCAGACACACCGTTCGGCATCCACACGCACAACGACTGCGAGCTCGCCGTGGCGAACGCCATCGCCGCCGTTAGGGCAGGAGCCAACCAGATCCAAGGCACCATCAACGGCTACGGCGAGCGCACCGGCAACTGCAACCTCACCTCCGTCATCCCCATCCTCCAGCTCAAGATGGACATGCCGGTCGTCCCGCACCTCGAACAACTCCGCGACCTGTCGTATTTCGTGGACGACGTTTCCAACAACCCGCACTTCGCCCGCGCCGCCTTCGTCGGCCGCACCGCCTTCGCCCACAAGGGCGGCATGCACGTCAACGCCGTGCAGAAACTCGCCCGCAGCTACGAGCACATCGTCCCCGGCAGCGTCGGAAACTCGCAGAACATCCTCGTTTCCGAACTCAGCGGCCAGTCGAACATCCTCGTCAAAGCCGAGGAGCTCGGCCTGCCGCTAGAGAAAGGTTCGCCCGTCGCCGGTGCGATCCTGCGCCGCGTCAAGGACCTGGAAAACGAAGGCTACTCCTACGAAGCCGCCGGCGGCTCGTTGGAAATCCTCATCCGCCGCGAGCTCGGGGACTACGTGAAAACCTTCGACCTCAAGGAATACCACACCACCTTCCGCCAGTATCGCGACGGCCACCCGCCGATCTGCGAAGCCACCGTCAAGCTCGCCGTCGGTGGCACGCCCGAGCTAACGGTTGCGGAAGGCCACGGCGTGGTCAACGCGCTCGACCTCGCGCTGCGCAAGGCGCTGCTGCCGTTCTATCCGGAAATTTCCGGCGTCTCGCTCGTCGATTACAAGGTCCGCATCCTCGACGGCCACGACGCCACCGCCGCCAAGACCCGCGTGCTCATCGTCTCCACCGACGGCGAGACCACCTGGGGCACCGTCGGCGTTTCCGACAACATCATCGAAGCCAGCTGGCTCGCCCTCGTGGACGGCATCGACCTATTCCTGCAACGCAGGAAATAAGGGGGATGGACGTCTCGTCCATCAGGCCCATGAGCCGCGAAAGTCGGGCCGTTTCAGACTCCTCTTTCTCCCCTCACCGGCCTCGTGGACAAAATGTCCACACTCCTCACGCCAGCAGCCGCTCGATCACGTCCGCCGCAGTGTAGCTGTCGCGACCTTTCAGCAGCGACTCGCGCACGGCGTTGAGATCGTCGCCAATGGTGATGAGCTGCGGTTCCACGTTTCCGTGGCGGATTTGCGGGATTCCGGCGGACGAGGCGAGTGAATTGCACAAACAGATACGGCCCGCGGTTTGCGACGGGTCACCGCCTTTCGCGATGTAAGCGTCCTCGGGCTCGGCCGAGCAACGGTAGCCGACGCCGCCATCGGGTTTCTGATATATTTCGCGCAGCACCCCGAGATCGCACACGCGGCCGCGCTCTTGATAGACCGAAGGATCGGCGATGCTGCCCGTCACTTGCGCGACCTTGAACGGGAAACCCGTGGGCGACGCGAACGCGTCGGTGTGGACTTTCAAATCGTCGCGTTTCACGCCCGCGAGGATTTCAGCTTTGATCGAAGGATCGAATCCGGACTCCTCGCAGAACGCGAACGCCGTTCCCACCTGGATGCCCTTCGCTCCGAGCGCCTGCGCCTCACGCAGCTTGCCGATGCGGCCGTAACCGCCGGCCAGCCAGAACGGCAGGCCGATTTCCGCGAACTTCGCGGGATCGATCCGGTCGCGCTCGCCGTAGATCGGCTCGCCCTCGGCCGTGAGTTGCATCGGTCCGCGCGGCGGCGCGTTGTGGCCGCCGGCGATCGCGGCTTCCACCACGAATCCATCGACCCGCCCGGACGATTTGCGGCGGAGGTTTTCCGCCAGCACCGGCGAGGAGACGATCGCGAGGAAGATCGGCCGCGCGAGTTCCGGCACCGGGCCGAATTCCGCGGGATCGAGATGGATCAGCACGGGCTCCTTCGCGCCCGTCACGTCGAGCCGCATCTCGGCGGGATTTCCGGCGGCCAGATCGTCGAGGATTTTCGGGATTTGGCGGGGAATTCCCGCGCCCATCAGCACCACGTTGACGCCGGCAAGCATCGCGCCGTAAAGCGCCAGCAAGGTCGGCGTCTGGATTTTTTCCAACAGATTGAGTCCCACCCATCCCGCGTGACCTTCCTTGGCGAGATGGACCGCGACGAAACTCGACGCGATCACCAGCTCGCGGGTGGATCGCGAGGGCTGGTGGGAAATCATCGGCGGCGTTTTGAAAGGAGCGTCGTCCTCCTTGCCGCCCGGAATGAAATAACGGCCGAGAATGCGCCTCGCGACTTCCGGATAGGGAAACGCGTCAAGCGCGCGCCGCAAATGGCCGCCGGTATCGCCCAGCTGGAGTTGCCTCGTCAGTAACAGATCCAGCGCGGTCCCCGAGACCACACCGAGCTGGCCCAGTTGCGAAACCGCCCGCGCCAAACGCCAGCCGGACACCCCGATTCCCATCCCACCTTGAATGATCGGCGGCAACATCGAGGCATCGGCTAAACTGGAAGATGCGGGACTTGTGCTCATTTGTTGAAAGGTAGGAGAGTTCCCCGGTCCGCCAATTTCAAAGCAGTCGGTGCACAGAAAATCGCTGGAAAGGCACGATCACGCCATCGCCAGCGCGGCGGGGAACAGCACGGAGTTTTCCAAATGGATGTGGCGGTGCAAGTCCTCCTCCAGTTCGAGCAAGCCGGCGAACAAGGCGCGGTAAGTGTTGCAGGCCTCGGGCGGCGGCGTGAAACCGTGGGTCAATTCCCGCAACCGCGAAAGCGCGGCTCCGGCATCATCATGCTCGTGCAGCATGCAGGCGATCGGACCGTCCATCGGCAGCGAAGTGGCTCCTTTTTCCACCATCTCGACGATGGCGGGAAACAGAATGGTCTCCTCTTTCATGATGTGGCTGTCCAACTCCGCGGCCATTTCCGTGAAAATTTCATGCACTTCCACCAGCGAAGGCGTGTGACCGCCATGCACTCGCGCGACCCGCTCCGTCATCGCGTGCAGCCGCGGCAATTCGCTCCGCAGATAGGCGTGATGGGTGCCGACGATGTGCGCGACCAGCTCGACGGGCGGCAGCAACGCGGGGTTGGCCGCCGGATTTCCCTTCTCCAGCATCCCTGCCTCCAACTGCTCCATCACGGACTCGGCCGCGATGCCTTTCAGCTCGCAGGCCTCGCGCAAGGTGCGTCCGCCTTGGCAGCAGAAATCGATTTTGAAGGACTGAAAAACCCGCGCCAGCGTCGGGCTTTCGGCGACGATCTCACCGACGGTGCGATCAATTAAGGGAGTTCCGGCGGGCGAAAATACGGTTGGTGAATGACTCATGACGCCGCGAGGCTCACGCATGATCTTGGCGAGATCAACATTAAAGAAACTTTTTTCGCCAATTACCGGAACCACTTCGAGAGCTGTTAAAATTTCATCCCTAGAGCCATCAAGGGTTGCAGACGACTCCGCATTTTCTGCTTGATGAAGCTATCCATGGTAGTTTAACCACACTGCGCCACACCACATTTGGTGTTCGTGAAATTTCCGTAAAAGCCAGCCACTCCGTCCCCGAGCCCAATTCCACCACTCATGAACACACCCACCACGACTCTTGACGCTCCGGCTCGTCCGGTTTCCACCCCTTCGGACCTTGGTTCCGGACTCACCTTCGAAGCTCGTTTTGCGACGCCCGGAATCTCGCCGTTCGACGACATCGAATGGGACCACCGCACCGCGGAAATCACCGACGACAGCGGCAAGGCGATGTTCCGGCAGGAGAATGTCGAGGTGCCCAAGGCTTGGAGCGAACTCGCCACCAAAATCGCCGTCTCCAAGTATTTCTATGGCGACGCCTCGCTCGGCAAGGACCCGCTCAAAGGCGGCCGCGAGCAATCCGTCCGCCAGCTCATCCACCGCGTCACCCGCACCATCGCCGACTGGGGACTCGCCGACGGCTATTTCGCGGATGAAGCGAGCGCGGAGAATTTCTATCAAGACCTCACCTGGCTCTGCCTCCACCAGCACGGCGCGTTCAACTCGCCGGTGTGGTTCAACGTCGGCCTCCACCATCATTACGGCGTCGGCGAGAACGGCGGCGAGGGCTCCTGGTTCTGGGACCCCGCGGCCGGAGAAGCCCGCCGCGCGGCCGGCCAATACCACTATCCGCAGGCCAGCGCTTGCTTCATCCAGGGCGTGAAAGACAACATGGAGGACATCATGCGCCTCGCCACCTCCGAGGCCATGCTCTTCAAATACGGCTCCGGCTCCGGCTCGGACCTGTCCACCTTGCGCTCGTCCCGCGAGAAACTATCAGGCGGCGGCAGGCCGTCCGGACCGATGTCGTTCCTGCGGATTTACGACCAGGTCGCCAACGCCGTGAAGTCCGGCGGCAAAACCCGTCGCGCCGCGAAAATGAACACGCTCAAGGATTGGCATCCCGATATCGAAGATTTCATCGAGGCCAAAACCATCGAGGAAAAAAAGGCCTGGGCGCTCATCGAGCAAGGCTACGACGGCAGCTACAACGGCGACGCCTACGGCTCGGTGATGTTCCAAAACGAAAACCTGTCCGTCCGCGCCAGTGACGAGTTCATGCAGGCCGCCGCCGACGGTGGCGACTGGTGGACCCGCCGCGTCACCGACGGCGAGCCCTGCGAGAAAAAAAACGCCCGCGAACTACTGCGTAAAATCGCCCTCGGCACTTGGACCTGCGGCGACCCCGGCATGCAGTTCGACTCCACCATCCACGAGTGGCACACCTGCAAAGGCAGCGGCCGCCAGCACTCGACCAACCCGTGCTCGGAATACCTCTTCCTCAACGACACCGCCTGCAATCTGGCCTCGCTCAACCTCGTTCATTTCCAGAAATCCGACGGCTCGTTCGACACCGCGCGCTTCCAGGCCGCGATCCGCATCTTCATCGTCGCCCAGGAAATCCTCGTGGACCGCGCCAGCTATCCGACCCAGCCGATCGCCGAAAACTCGCACGCCTTCCGCACGCTCGGCCTCGGCTACGCCAATCTCGGCGCGCTCATCATGAGCCGCGGCCTCGGCTATGACAGCGACGAGGGCCGCACCTTCGCCGCCGCCATCACCGCGCTGATGACCGGCCATGCCTACGAGGTCAGCGCCGAGCTGGCCTCGGTGAAAGGCCCGTTTCCCTCCTACCGCGACGCCCGCTACGGCGACGTCACCCACCCGCCCGCCGCTTCCAACGAGGAGTCGATGTTGGAAGTCATCAAGCGCCATCAGGACCGCGCCGGAAAGCTCGAAGGCCGCGGCGATTGCGCGCCGATCATCGACAGCGCCCGCGCCGCATGGGACCGCGCCTTGCAGGTCGGCCGCAGCCACGGCTACCGCAACGCGCAGGTCACTGTGCTGGCACCCACCGGCACGATCGGGTTCCTGATGGATTGCGACACCACCGGCATCGAGCCGGACATCGCGCTGGTGAAATACAAGCTGCTCGCCGGCGGCGGCATGTTGAAAATCGTCAACCGCACGGTGCCTCCCGCCCTCACCCGGCTCGGATACACGTTGGATGAAATCGCCGCCATCCTCGGCCACATCGAGCAATACGACACCATCGAGGACGTCACCGACGAAGCCACCGGCGAGCCCGTCCCCAGCGGCTTGAAACACGAGCACCTGCCGGTTTTCGACTGCGCCTTCAAGCCCTACAACGGCAGCCGCAGCCTGCACTACCGCGGCCACCTGCTGATGATGGCCGCCGCCCAGCCGTTTCTATCCGGAGCGATCTCAAAAACCGTCAACCTGCCGGAAAACGCCACCGTAGAGGACATCATGCAGACTTACATCGAGGCCTGGCAGCTCGGACTCAAGGCCGTCGCCATCTATCGGGACGGCTCGAAGCGCAGCGCCCCGCTCAACACCCGCAAGACCACCGGCATGGGCGGCAGCGCCGATGACGCCACCGCTCCGGCCGACGTGCTGGCCGCGAAAATCGAGGAACTCGCCCGTGAAAACGAAACGCTCCGCCAGCGCCTCGAAGCCCCGATCCGCCAACCGATGACCGACACCCACATGTCGCTCACCCACAAATTCGAGATCGCCGGCCACAAGGGCTACCTCACCGTCGGCTTCTATCCGGACCACCGCCCGGGCGAGATTTTCATCCAGATGTCCAAGGAAGGCAGCACCATCGGCGGGCTGATGGACACGGTCGCCACGCTCACCTCCATCGCGCTGCAATACGGCGTGCCGCTGGAGCAACTGGTGAACAAATTCGCCTATCAGCGTTTCGAGCCCAGCGGTTTCACCAAAAATCCCGACATCCGCACCGCCTTCAGCATCACCGACTACGTCTTCCGCTGGATGGGTTGCGAGTTCATCCAGGGCTATCGGAAAGCCACCTCGCCCGACCACGGCCAAGGCGAACTGCCGCTGCCGGAAGTCGCCGAAATGGAGCAAACCGCGCTCAACCGCCCGGTCCGCGAGCTCAATCTCGACAGCAGCCAGAGCCGCGTCAAACGCGCGCTCGGCACCGCCTACATGGGCGTCATCTGCTCGCATTGCGGCTCGGACAAAGTGATCCGCGCCGGGGCCTGCGGCGTCTGCACCCAGTGCGGCACCAGCCAGGGGTGCAGCTGATGGGTCGCCGGTATCAGTCAGGGGGATAATTTCCCGGCATTGACCCATGTCAATTCGCGGTCATGATTTCCACATGCACGCACGCCGGGAAATCCAGTCCCTGGAGATCCACTGCCGGATCGCCCGACTCTTGACCAGCGATCCCCAACGGGTGATCGGCAAGGCGCTGCACAATCTCAACTCATGGATCCAACTCCACCGCAACACGGCGCTGGAAGCGGTCTATCAAGAATGGCTGGGCATTCTTGAAACCCGCCCGCCCGCCGAAATCGCCGCCTTGCTGATAGCGGGCGACGAAGGGGCGATCCGACTGCGCCAGAGCAGCCCTTTCGTCGGCATCCTCTCACCGCAAGAAATCTGGTCCATCAAACGAAGCCATGCAACGGCATGAACCCGGGCACCGCGTCCGTCGCGGATGCGTTCGGAAACAACTTGATCCAAAACATCAGTTTCCCGGGATCAAGGGTGCGGTCCGCTTGCTGTGAAACGTGAAAGATCAGCCTTTTCAGGCTCTCGTTTCCCTTCACATTGACCTCGCGGACAGGAGTGTCCGCTCTCCTTATCTCAGCCGATCATGCGCATCCGGAAAAAGCCACTCGCACTCGTCGCTCTAGCAGCCACCACCGCCGCTGTTAGCTGGATGGCTTGGCATTTCAACTCCCGCCCCGCGGCCCCGGCTATGGCCGCCGCTCCAGCCGCGGATGCACCCATCCTCGCGCCCGAAGACGAGGTGCACGCCAAATACGCCGGCTCCGAATCTTGTAAAGAATGCCACGCCGCGGCCTTTGAAAAATGGCACGGCTCCAACCACGGCCGCGCCGAGCGCCCCGTGAGCAAGGACGAGGACTACAAAGCCTTCGAGCCGAAGCAAACCCTCGCCCACGGCAAAGACACCTCCGAGGCCTTCGTCGATGCGGACGGACTCGCGAAAATCCTGACCCAGGGACTCGACAAGCAACGCCACGCCTATCCGGTCGTGCGGGTCATCGGCAACAACCCGCTGCGCCAGTTCCTCATCCCCGCGCCCGGCGGCCGGATGCAGACTTGCGACGTCTCATTGGATCCGGCCAAGAACGAATGGTTCGACGTTTACGGCAATGAAGACGAGCGCGCTCCCGGCGACTGGGGCCACTGGACCGGCCAGGGCATGAATTGGAACGCGATGTGCGCCGCCTGCCACAACACCCGCCTGCGGAAAAACTACGAACCGCAAACCAACAGCTATCACACCACCATGGCTGAAATGAGCGTGGGCTGCGAGTCCTGCCACGGCCCGCTCAAAGACCATGTCGAGTGGCAGAAAAAAAAGCCGCCGCTGGGCGCCAAAAAGGACCCCGCTCTTTCCAAGCCCTCCCGCGACCAAGTCATGGAAACCTGCGCCGCCTGCCACGCCCGCCGCGCGGAACTCACCGGCGACCTCATCCCCGGCGAGTCGTTCCACGACCACTTCAGCCTGACCGTCACCGACGAAACGGATACCTATCACCCCGACGGCCAGGTGCGGGATGAGAACTACGAGTTCACCTCGTTTCTATCCAGCCGCATGCACCACGCCGGCGTGCGTTGCGTGGACTGCCACGATCCCCACTCCAACAAGAACATCGTGAAGGGCAACCAGCTCTGCATGAACTGCCACACCGCGCCGCGCGCGGACTACCCCACCGCGCCCGTCATCGATCCCACCGCCCACAGCCACCACGGCGCGGACAGCACCGGCAACCAGTGCGTTTCCTGCCACATGCCGGTGACCACCTACATGCAGCGCCACCCGCGCCACGACCACAGCTTCAGCATCCCCGATCCCAAGCTGACCAAGGAATTCGGAGTTCCCAACGCCTGCAACCAATGCCACGCCGACAAGGACGTCGACTGGGCGATCGCGGCTAACAAGAAGTTCTACGGCGAGAAACCCGACCGCCCGTCCCGCACCCGCGCCCTCACCGTGGCCAACGCCCGCCGCGGGGATCCCGCCGCCCGCGGACAACTGATCAAGATGCTCGCCACCGAGGAAATCCCCGCGTGGCAAGCCACCGCCTGCCACCTGTTGGAACGCTGGGTGATGGACCCCGCCGCCACCCAGGCGCTGCTAGGCCAGCTCACGCACCAGAGTCCGCTCGTCCGCGAGGCCGCCGTGCGCACGCTCGGCCAGCAGGCCCGGGCTAACAACGCCAGCGTCCGCAGCGCCATCCAACCGCTGTTGGACGACCCCGTCCGCTCCGTCCGCATCGCCGCCGCGTGGGCGCTTTGCGACACGCTCGACCTCGCCTCGCGCGCCGGCCGCGAGCTCGTCCACATGCTCGACATCAACGCCGACCAACCGACCGGCCGGATGCAGCTCAGCCAGTTCGCCATGCTGCGCGGCGACAACGCCAGCGCCATCCGCCAGATGCGCAAGGCCATCGAATGGGATCCGAACTCCCCGCCGTTCCATCACGACCTCGCCATCCTGCTGAGCACCACCGGCGACGCCGCGGGCGCGGTCAAAGCGCTCAGGGACGCCATCCGCCTCGACCCGGAAAATCCTGAATACCACTACAAGCTCGCCCTTGCGCTGAGCGAATCCGGCACCACGGCGGAAACCATCGCCGAGCTGGAAAAAACCGTGAAGCTCGATCCCGGATACGCCCGTGCCTGGTATAACCTCGGCCTCGCCCGCAACGGCATCGGCCAGCCGCGGGAAGCCATCGCCGCGCTGCTTCAGGGAGAAGCCGCCGATCCTAACGATTCGGGGATTCCCTACGCCCGCGCGACGATCCACGCCCGCCTCGGCCAGCGAAACGAAGCCCTCGCCGCCGCCACCAGCGCCCTCCAGCTCCGCCCGGATTTCGCCGAGGCGATGCAACTCATCCAGTCGCTTTCACGCCCGTCGCGCTGATTGGGTTCCCACTGCCTCAGTCGGGACAGCTTGCCGGACATGAGCCGAACGACGACTTGACCGCACGGCGTGACACATGTATTACCACGAGCGTGAAGACGATGACCATTCGTGACATTCGCCATCGCTGGCCGGAAGCCGAGCGGGCGCTGGCGACGGAAGCGGAGATTCTGATCACCCGCGACGGTCGTCCCGTGGCGAGATTGTTGCCGCTCACCGAGGAGGGCGCTCCGAAGAAACAGTTCGATCCGGAGGAGCAGCGGCTCTGGATGGAAGAGTTCTGGGGAAAGGACGTGGTTTTCGACAGCCTCACGGGATTGCTGGAGGACCGTGAAGATCGCCAACTGCCATGATCTACATCGACACGAGCAGTTTGCTGAAACTCGTCCTGCCTGATCTCCAATCGGAAGTCACGAGGACGGCGGTTCTCGCCGAAAAGTCCGTGGCGGTGTCGGCGCTGGCCGATCTGGAAGCACGCGTGCAAATACGGGCGCTTTTTCTCGGGGGCCGATTGGGTGAAGCCCGGACACTGCGACTTCGTGACCGGCTGATGGAAATTGTCGGATGCGCGCCGTTTTCACGGAGGAAGCTCCAAGGGTCCCTTTTCGAAACCGCCATCACCCAACACGAAGCGTCACTCGTTCACTGTCGTTCCCTCGACCGGATGCATCTGGCCGCCATGGCGGAACTGGGCATCAAACGCTTGATGACCCACGACCAACGCCAGGCGCAAGCGGCCATGGCGGCGGGCTATCAGGTGGTCACCCCGGGCGACGGGTGAGCGACCGGGGCTCAATCCTCCTCGAACTTGCGGCTGATCAGGTCGCCGAGCGCTTCGAGCGCGGCGTCGGCATCGGAGCCATCCGCGCTGATGGAGATGACCGAGCCGTTGCCGGCGGCCAGCATCATGAGGCCCATGATGCTCTTGCCATCGACTTCCTCGCCATCTTTTTCAACGAAGATGTCGGACTGGAAGCGGTTGGCCGTTTTGACAAATTGCGCGGCGGGGCGAGCGTGGATGCCGAGCTTGTTGAGAATGGTGTAGTCTTTTTGGGCCATGGGAAAAGGCTTGCGCCGGGCGGAATGTAGGAAGGGAAACGGGCGGCTCCAAGGTAAAAATTGCGGAACAATGCGCCGCCGCCAAACGCCGGAAAAACAAAGAGCCAGCCCGGTTTTCACGGACTGGCTCATTTGAAAGAAGGACCTTTGCGGCCGCTTATGGAAGCAGGTTGATCGCGCGGGATTGCTTGATCGCGTTGTTGATCTTGCGGTGCAGTTTCGCGGAAACTCCGGTGACGCGGCGCGGAAGGATCTTTCCGGTTTCGGTTGTGAACTTGGTGAGAAGTTCCGGGTTGGTGGCGACGACTTGATCGGCCGGAATGTCGTGACGGCGACGCGTCATCCGACGGTTCGCCTTACGGAAGTTGATACGGCGCTGAATTGTTTTTGGCTCGGACATGGGAAATGGGGCGGAGTGCGCGGTTAGCGGAGTTCGCGGTGAAGGGTGCGGCGCTTGAGGAAGTGATTGAATTTCACTTTCTCGAGGCGACCTGGAGTACGGAGGCTCTTCTTGTTACGCGTGGTGACGTAACGTGAGGTCGGCTTGCCCTCGGCTTTCGCTTCGGTGCATTCTAGGATGATAATCTCGCGTGGCATGACTTGTGGGGCGCGGACTTTGCTTTAATCGTCGTCTTCGTCAAGAGAAACTGTTTCGGAATCTTCATCTTCGGCATATTTGCCTCCGCTGAAGCCGACTTCGTTGGACGGACGGAAGCGGCGGTTGCCGTATTCCTTCTCCCACTGGCCCTGACATTCGACCGTTAGACGGGCGAACGGGATGGCTTCGAGACGGGCTTGGGGAATCTTGCGGGCGGACATCTCACAAATGCCGTAGGAACCCTGCTTGATCCGATAGAGCGCCTGCTCGATTTCATAAAGCGCGTCCTGCTCCTTCGCGAGGACGGAGAGCGCGAAGTCGCGGTCGTAGGCATCGCTGCCGGCGTCGCCTTGGTGCTGGCCGCTGCCGGACGCTTCCGAGCCTTCCGGCGCGTTGCGGATGGTGTCGCGGGCCATGCCGGAAACGGCGTCCACCAGATCGTCGCGGAGGTCGAGAAGGCGCTGGCGTTGTTTCTGGACGAAGGTGACGCTGTGGGTGCCGTTGCTGCCGGGAGTGACCGGACCGTCGGCGTGGACTGGCGCGGCCTTGGGCGGGACGAAGGGCGGCCTCACCGGAGCGGGAGGCGCTGGGAAATCCACGACGGAAGAGCGGGGTTTGGTGGCGGGCACCTTTTTCGCGGGGACGACCGGCTTGACCGGAGCTTCGACCTTGACCGCCACCACGACGGGGTCGGCTTTCGGAGCTTTCACTTTCTTCACGGCTTCCTTGGCAGGCGGGGAAACTTTCTTGACCGGCTTCTCGACTTTCTTGACCGCCTTCTGGACTTTTTTCACAGGCACCGCCTTTTCCACAATCGGCGCGGCCTTCTTAACCGGCGGCGCGGCCTTCTTAACCAGCGGCGCGGCCTTCTTAACCAGCGGCGCGGCTTTCTTAACCAGCACTGCCTTTGGAGCGGGAGCCGCCTTTTTCACGGACTTCGGAGCAGGCTTCTTCACCGCGGGCGCAGGTTTCTTGGCCGCTTTGACCACTGGCTTCTTAGCCGCCGGTGCCGACTTCGAGGGCTTGACGGCGGGCTTCGCTTTCCCCTTTTGGGGCGCAGGTTTGGAGGTAGTTTTCTTCGCGGCCATGGCGCAGAGATGAGGATGCGGGTGATGGGAAAATTTCGCCGCTCTACCCGAAATGGAATTTCGGCGACGTGACGAGCGCGGTGGGTTAGCCCGTGATCCACACTCCAGCAAGCGGAAACTTCATGCTCTGCCAAAATAAGTGATTCGTCAGGTTTTAGGCAGGAGACTTGAAATGCCCGCGCGGGTCCGTAAGGTGCGGCCCCGCCATGCAGCTCAGCGCCATCGTCGAAGCCCTTCTCATCGCCTCTCAAAATCCTCTCCCGTCCGAGGAAATTGCCCGGTTGGTGCGCGCCCGCGTCGCCGAGGCGGAAGACGTCAAAATCCGCGAAACCGAGGAGGGGAAAGAAGCCCCCGCCCTGCCGGACTGGTTGTTAGCCCTCACCGCGACGTCCGCGGAAAAAGTCACCGAAGCCATCGCCGAGCTGAACCAGACCTATCAGGAAAGCCAGCGCGCCTTCACCATCATCGAGCGCCCGAAAGGCTGGAAAGTCTTCACCCGCATCGAATACGGCGAGTTCGTCCGCCAGCTTTTCCCCGGCCGCAAGCCCGAGCGGATGAGCGGCCCGGCGATGGAAACTCTCGCCATCATCGCCTACCGCCAGCCCATCACCAAGGCCGCCATCGAGGCGGTCCGCGGCGTGGCTTGCGACGGGATGATCCAGAAACTCCTCGACCGCGACCTGATCCGCATCGGCGGTCGCGCCGAACTGCCGGGCCGCCCGCTGCTTTACGAAACGACGGATCTGTTCTTCGAACACTTCGGCATCCGCTCCATCGACGACCTCCCGAACGCCACGGAACTGCGCAAGGTGAAGCTGCCCGAGCCCGAACTCGCGCCGGCACCCGCCGCCGATCCCGAGCAACAACTCGCCCTCGGCACCGTCGGCATTCCGGCCGCCGCCGCGGGCGACGAATCCTCCACCGAGTCCTAACTTCCCCATTTTTTCCCGTGAATCTCGACGACATCCGCAGCCAGATCGACACCATCGATCACGACCTGCTCGACCTCCTCTCCCGCCGTGCCGACCTCGTCCATGAAGTCGGCGTGGTGAAAAAACGCGACGGCCTGCAAATTTACGCCCCCGAGCGCGAGGAAGCGCTGCTCCGGCGGCTCATCGAGATGAACCAAGGCCGTCTGCCGGAAAATTCGATCCGGGCGATTTACCGCGAAATCATGTCCGCCGCACTCGCGCTGGAGGACGACCTGACCATCGCCTACCTCGGCCCCGAGGGAACCTGGACGCACCAGGCGGCGATCAAGAAATTCGGCCACTCGGTGAACTACTCGGCGCAGCCGAACTTCTCGGATGTCTTCGACCAAGTCGCCCGCCGCGCCGCGAGCTACGGCGTGGTGCCCATCGAGAATTCCACCGAAGGCGCGGTCTCGCACACGCTCGACTTGTTCGTCGACTCGCCGCTGCACATCTGCGCGCAGATCCTGCTCCGCATCGAAAACGGCCTGATGGCGGCCATCCCGCGCTCGGAAATCAAGACGCTCTATTCGCATCCCCAGGTTTTCGGCCAATGCCGGGCGTGGATTTTGAGAAATTTCCCGGAGGCCGACCTCGTCGAGGTTTCCTCCACCACCAAAGCCGCGCAGATCGCCCGCGATCAAGCCGCCCACGGAGCCGCCGCCCTCGGCGGACCGCTCGCCGCGGAAATGTACGGGCTCACGCTGCTGGAAGAATCCATCCAGGACCGCGCCACCAACACCACCCGCTTCCTCGTCATCGGCGAAAAACCCTGCCCGCCCACCGGCAACGACCGCACTTCCATCCTGTTCGCCATCCACGACCGGCCCGGCTCGTTGGTCAAAGCCCTCCAAGCCTTCGACCAATTCCACATCAACCTCTCGAAAATCGAGTCCCGCCCGTCCAAGCGCAAAGACTGGGAATACATCTTCTACGTCGATCTCGCCGGCCATTGCGACGACGCGAAAGTCGCCGAAGCCCTCGAAGAACTCGGCAAGCACTGCTCGCTCGTCAAACTCCTCGGCTCGTATCCGGACGCCGGGGAATGAACGGCTGAAAAATCGCTGCATTGCAGGCTAGCCTTCCCGAAATAAAGCTGAGTAGCATTCCGCCGCATGAACGGAACAGTGGAATTGATCATTGATGGCAAGCCTCTCACGCTGCCGACAGTCGTAGGAACTGAAGGGGAAGTCGGTATCGACATCAGCACGCTTCGCAGCAAAACAGGCGCGATCACCCTTGATCCGGCCTATGGAAACACCGGCGCCTGCAAGAGCGCCATCACCTTCATCGACGGCGAAAAGGGCATCCTCCAATACCGCGGCTACGACATCGCCGAACTCGCCCAGAAAAGCACCTTCGTCGAGACCGCCTATCTCCTCATCTACGGCGAACTCCCCACCGCCGCCCAGCTCAGCGAGTTTTCCGGCCTGCTCACGGACAACGAAATGCTCCACGAGGGCATGCGCCACCACTTCGAAGGATTTCCGCCCAGCGCCCACCCGATGGCCATCCTTTCCTCGATGATCAACGCGGCGTCCTCCTATCATCCGAACCTGATCCACGCCCGGGAGGAGCGCTTTCCCTACCACGCCGCGCGCCTGATTTCGCAGGTCCGCACCATCGCCGCATTTTCCTACCGCAAAGCCCGCGGGCTGCCTTCCATCTATCCGAAAACAACCCTCAAATACACCGAGAACTTCCTTCACATGATGTTCTCGTATCCGGGTGAGGACTGCGAATTGAAGCCGGAAATCGTCAAGGCGCTCGACCTCATTTTCCTGCTCCACGCCGACCACGAGCAGAACTGCTCCACCTCCACCGTGCGGATGGTCGCCTCCAGCCGCGCCAATCTTTTCGCCTCCGCCTCCGCCGGCGTCTGCGCCCTCTGGGGCCCGCTCCACGGCGGCGCGAACCAAGCCGTGCTCGAAATGCTCGAGGAAATCCACAAGGAAGGCGACGACGGCACCAAGTTCCTCACCGCCGTCAAGAACAAGACCGGCAACCGCAAGCTGATGGGCTTCGGCCACCGCGTTTACAAGAATTTCGACCCGCGCGCCGTCATCATCAAAGAGCAGTGCGACAAGGTGCTCGCCCAGCTGCACGTCTCCGACCCGTTGCTCGACATCGCCAAAAAACTTGAGGAAATCGCCCTGCACGACGAATACTTCGTCTCGCGCAGGCTCTATCCGAACGTCGATTTCTACAGCGGCATCATCATGCGCGCCATCGGCATCCCGATGGACATGTTCACCGTGCTCTTCGCCCTCGGCCGGATGCCCGGCTGGGTCGCGAATTTCAAGGAAGTGATGGACGATCCGGAAAGCCGCATTTCCCGGCCGCGCCAGATTTACACCGGAGCGACCCTCCGCACCTACAAGCCGCTCGCCGAGCGCGCCTGACGCCGCCCGCGTTTGACGGTGGCGCCGCGATGCCGAGCCTGGCGGCAGCCTTCGCTCCAGCCCCGTTGTCGGGGCGCATCACCCGCCGTCCCTCCTGCCGTCTCTTTGACACGGAGGAACTTCGCGCGTCGGGATCGAACTCCCCCTGATCCTGGCCCAACTGTCGCTTCACCGCCACAGTCATGGCTTACCACAGACAGGCGGAGCGTTCCCACCCGGCCGAAAACATCATCATCCATACACCATAAGTATAACTAAATAATACAATGGAATGAGTTGAATATTTCCAGCGGAAATTTGACTTCGCCCGATGCTGAACTATAGAAAGACCATCATGACGAATGTCTCTTTTGAAGGATAAGTTGAATATTATCAATTTGATGAAATCATTATCATTGCTCCCCCTGATCAGTGCCTCGATCGCCCTTTGTGCGGTGCCGTCTCATGCCGGCACGCCGACTCCAAAACAGGGTCCGGCCCCCGGGAATTCGCAAAAGTGCACCCGCGTGGATTTCGATCACGAGAACAACGGTTGGGGCAACGGCGACCAAGGCTCGCCGGGAAATAGCGGCGACCACAACAACGCGGAAAACGGTCCTGGCAACAGCAACCACGGCGGCCCTGGCAATAGCGCGTCCGCCAATAACGGCTGGGGCAACGGCGACCAGTCGGCACCCGGCAACAGCGGCGACAAGAACAACGCCGAAAACGCCAAGGAGGCGGCGACTCAAGCGGCATTAAAACGCCTCGAAACCGAAGCTCTCGCCAAAATCGCGGCGCAAAATGCCGCCGCCAAATCCGCTGCAACTCCCGTTGTCGCACGGCGAGCCAAGTAAACATCACCCGATTCCGAGCTGAATCTCAGGTGGGTCATCGTTTCGTCGTCCCGCCTGATTCCAGACGCTTCACATGGCTTGCCGGTAGTGTAAATCTTTGTCTGTAAAAGGCTACGAAGCCCGAGTCCGCC
>CAMCCX010000015.1 GCA_945873305.1 Akkermansia muciniphila | reverse complement strand
TGTGAGAGTCTGCCTGAGGCGCATCGATTCCTATCTCTGGAATTTCAGTTACTTGTATGAATACAGAATTTGTTAGTTTTTCCCGGTCGCAGGAATTGCCTGAGGTTCCAGAGTTCCGCTTTGACGCAGGGGCTCCGGCTAATCTCCCTGACACGTTTCCAGTTCGTCCCTGTAGCTCTCGCACAGAAGTTCGTACCGCGGTTCATGGATTTCCAGGCTGGCGAAATACCAGACGCTGACACTCGGATGTGTCAATGCATGGGAGATTTCCAGGCGGCACCGCAGGGCGGACATATGGGGAAGCAAAGTCCTCACCTGAGACGGCGGAATGCCACGTCTTAGGGCGAGGCCGGCCAGAAGCAGTTCGGGCAGGTCCGCGGAACGAGGGCTTTCAGATGAGAGATCCCGGTATATATCCGCAATCAAGGACGATATTGCTAACCGAAGCGATGGTTTCATGAGCGGGAGCAGGAAAGACCAGAAGGAAACAAGGAGCCCAGGGCGATGAATTGCGCGGTTCCTGCGACAAGGCCTAGTTGCCTGTGCGGATCCTAACTGAGATGGTCTTGTGGCGTTGACCCCGCGACGGCAAACCGGCTGGTGGACAAAAAGAGCGGGAAGTGCAATAATGGCATTCCTCACGCAGCAACTTCTGAAGGCACTCCCCAGGAAGATCCGCGCGGGGAGCTGGCGGCAGGCCGAACGACCTCAACCACCGTGAGGTAGTGCGCAGCGGAGAGACTCGGTGTTTGCTAACACATCCCCCCCGGGAACGAATCTCTCCGCTGGCACTGGGTGGGGACTAGCCCCGCCGCCCGGCGCTATCCCCCCGGATAGCGCGGGACGGAAATCCACTGAAAATAACTGACAAGGGAAGCCCTCATGCCGACACCCGCCGGCTTGCGAGCTACCCCTGTCTTTCTTGGGCTTCGAAGCCCGACCTGACTTGCTGCGACACCCGAGGCGCAGAAAGCAGAGAAGAAAGCCAACGGGGCGGTCAACATTTCAGCGACCGGAATGGAGGTCCCGGCCGCTGAAGTGGTTCTCGACAGCGCCCCCTTACAGGCAAATCCCCGACCCGTCGGCGACGGGAGGGAATTGCGGTCCTGAGATCTTGAGAAATACTTCATGAGTTGCCGACTGTTTTGTGTCGATAGAGAAGGGCGCGTCGGCGTCCTGACGGTCATAATCTTCATTTGCCGCGGACCCAGGTGAACCTCGATGTTTGGTAATCCGTTCGAGTCGTGCACATGTTGCATGACCTGTCCGTGGGGCGGCGGGCGCGAGGCACCTGGCTTGGCAGTTGGTTATCCGTAGATTCCATGACACGAGGTGTCAGGACTTGACGGGATTTCCGGATTTGTCATGGATGCGCGGCGGGTTCCTTAAATTCCATGCTTCAATTTTCATCTGCCAGTGCCCGTATGGTCAATTCACGTCGCGCGCTCGCCGAGTGTTTGGAGATCGCTTGTGAAGAAACCGGTTCCTGTGATCTGCTCATCATTCACGCATCGGTGGGCCACGACTTCAGGGAGCTGGCGGCGGAGGCTGCAAGACTGCTTCCCGGCGCGGATGTGGTGGGCGCGTCCTGCTGCGGTATCGTCGGCTCCGAGGGGGTGAGTGAGTCGATGAAGGACGTGGCGGTGATGGCGGTGAGGGGAGGCGATACCGCAGTGGCGCATGTTGATGGGATCCACGGTTTTAACAGCTATGAGAAGTCACTGGAACTGGCCAACGACCTCAAGCGGAGGCGACCTGACATCAACATGCTGTATTTCATGGCGTGGGTATTGATATTGCCAACGATGCCTGCATCCGGGCGATCGGGGAGGTTTTCGGCAGCGGGGTGCCGGTGTTTGGCGCAACCACGTCGGACAACATGCGCGGTCTTGTCAGCTATCAGATTTTCGGCACGGAGGTTTACGAGCACTCGGCGTGGTTGGTGGGCTTTGCAGATCCCTCGCTTGAGGTGGTCTCCCGAGCGACTCATGGTTTCGTGGCTTTTGGCGATCCACTGATAGTCACGCGGGCGGATCACAACCGCATCATTGAGCTCAACGGCAGTCCGGCGTGGAAGGTTTACACCGGGAGGTTGGGCCTGGCGGAGGATGCGAGCTGCGGCGACACGATTCCGGTCGGGGCGCTGGCGGAAGCGCTGCCGCCGGATTTGGCGGCAGCCTACGGCAGTCCGCACATTCTCCGGGTGGTGACTCGTGTCGATGCGGATGGTAGCATGCACTACGCGACAACGATCGCGGAGGGAACCCGGCTGTGGTTGACCGTTCGGGATGAGGAGCGGATTTTCCGGGATCTGGATGTGATGGTGGAGCAGATTCGCGAGGAGGCGGGAGGGCGATCGCCAGAAGCGGTCTTTCATGCCGACTGCCTTGCGCGAGGCAGGCACATGTTCAACCGGATTCTCAAGGAGGAGCTTGTTTCACGCATGCAGATGCCGTTTGCGGGTGAGCATGGGATTCCACCATGGCTCGGCATGTATGGGTTCGGCGAGTTCGCGTCCCTGGCGGGCACCAACGCCTATCACAACTACACCACGGCGCTTTACGCCGTTTTCAGGAAGCCGGTGACTCTCAAAGAGGGTGGGCGATGAGTGGGGATGAGCGGATGCCAGGCGCCGGGACGCGGGATGCGGACGCCGAGATCGAGCGCCTGACCGGCGAGAATCTGATGTTGCAGGCGCGGATCGCCGATTTCCATCTGCTCGAGCAGCATTTGCTCGAGTCGAAACACATGGTCGAGCTTGAGTCCGCCCGTTTCGAGCGGATGCGGGCGTTTATCCGGGCTGGCGTGCGACCCTGCGCCGACAAGGATTTCGCGATTCTGACCTGCGAGTCCATGGTGGATGTTCTCGAATGTGAGCACGGTTTGTTCTGGTGTTTGCGGTCGGCTCAGGACGGCGACGGTTTGTATCAATCCGGGGATCTGGGGCTTGGTGCGTGGGGAAGGTCGGTTCTCGGAGATTGCCTTGCGAGCTGGGTGGCTGAGGTGCGCGGTTCGTCGTGTTCCGCCAGCTCCTTGGCCTCCCCCCCTGCGTCTTGGCCGGACCTTCCCGAGAGTCTTGGCATTGGTGATTTCCTCGCCGGGATTGTGACCGGAGACGAGGGGGAGCCCATCGGCGTGTTGATTGCGGCCAACAGCCTCAGGAACAAAGGTTTTTATGAGCCGATGAGGCCGGCGGCGGTGAGACCGTTCAATGTGTATATCGAACAGGTTGGTGCCATTCTGGAGAGTCGGCGCCAGCGTTCCGTCGTGCAGGAACAGGCGGCCCGGCTGAGGCTCTCCGAACAGCGTCTGGCCTTGGCGCTGGAGCGCAGCAATGTAGGGCTTTGGGATTTGGAGGTGGCGGAGGGCCGGGTGTTCTACTCCGAACAATGGAAACGCCAGCTCGGCTATCAGGGAGGCGAGATCTCGGATTCCTTCGAGGAATGGAGCGAGAGGCTTCATCCGGATGATCGTCGGGTGGCCGAGGAGAACGCCCTGGTGTGCAGCCGAAGTCCCGGAGCCGCGGTGGAGGGCACTTTCCGAATGAGGCACCGGGATGGAAGCTGGCGTTGGATCATCTCAAGAGGCTCCTGCCTTGCGGATGCGGAGGGGGTTCCCGTGCGGATGATCGGGACCCACATCGACATCACTCCGCTCAAGCTCATCGAGGACCGGCTGCGGGAGGCGGAGGAGAGCCAGCGCACGGCGAGGAAACAAGCGGAGAGCGCGAACCTGGCTAAAAGCGAGTTTTTGGCGAAAATCAGCCATGAGGTGCGCACTCCGCTGCATGGGGCTCTTGCCGCGTTCCAGATGCTACGGGGAATGGAGCTCTCGAATGAGGCGCGGCAGCTGGTTGAAATGGGGGATGCTTCCAGTCGCTGGATGCTCGATATCATCGGTGAGAGTCTCGACATTGCTCGCATCGAGGCAGGACGAATGGAGTTGAATGAGTCGGATTTCTTGTTCGGCCCGTTGATGGCGGAAGTCGCCGAAACGGCCTCGATCGCGGCGAGGGAAAAGAAAATCCAGATTCGTTGGAAGATCGGCACCGGTTTTCCAGCCGGAGGGTTTGGTGACAGGTCCCGGATCAAACAGGTGATAGCGAACCTTGTCGACAACGCCATCAAATTCACCGGCCGAGGGCGGCCGGGTGGTGGTGGCTGCGGGGCGGATTGGAGCCAGCAACGGGAAACCGGCCCGTTTGCGCTTCAGGGTGGCGGATACCGGCGCTGGAATGTCGGAGGACGACGCGCGGAATGTTTTCATGCCCTTCTATCAGGCCGGGCGCGCGAATCAACCTCGCGGCGGCGGGGTCGGGCTGGGGCTGGCGATCTGTCGCGAGCTGGTCACCCTCATGGGCGGGGAAATTGTTCTGACCAGCCGGATTGGAAAAGGCAGCGTGTTCACCGTGACTCTTCCGGACAGGCCAGCATCCGGGGGCATCCGGACGCGGCATCCATCCGGAAGCCGAACCAGCCGGCAGACATTCTCCGGCAGAGTGCTTTTTGCCGAAGACAACGAGATTTCCCGCAATCTGGGAGTGATGCTGCTCGAAAAACTCGGACTCGAGGTCGTCGCCGCCGTCGATGGCCGGGACGCTCTCGACAAGCTCGCGCGCGGAAGCTTCGATCTGGCGATTCTCGACTGCTGGATGCCGCATCTGGACGGGATCGAGGTGACGACCCGCATCCGTAAGAGTGAGATTGGCGGCGACCGGGCTTTGCCGATCCTGGCGCTCACCGCGAACGCCGAAATTTTCAATGTCAGGGCCTGCCTTGAGGCGGGGATGAACGCCTGCCTCTTCAAGCCTCTGGTCGTCGAGAAACTCTTGGAAAGTCTTGCGCTTCACCTGCCGAAGTCAGATCTTGGGTCTCAACCCAGCGGTTGATTTTTGCGACCGAGGGGTCGCAAAATAGATTAAGTGGTCAAATAGTGCAACATGTGCAGTAATTGCCCACGTTTTGTGAATTTCCAGATGATCAATCATCCGAGCTCGAATTATCCCGTCATAGGGTCAGGGGTTGAACAATTTCAAACTTCAGGCAATGATAAACAAGGTTGGCTTTATTTGACGTAATGCCAATCGAGTCAATCACCACTTTTGACATTTGCCGATGATGGACAAGCAGTTGCAAGGACGGATTTTGATCGTGGAGGACGATGTCTCCACGCGTCGAATCTTGTCGCTGTTTTGCAGTCAGCAGGGATTCCAGCCGCTGGAATGTTCTTGCAGCGCCGACGCGCTGCGCTTGATTGAGGAGCCGGTGCTAGCCGTCATCTTGGACTTGGGCTTGCCGGACGGTGATGGTGTGGAACTGTTGCGCAAGGTTCTGGAGGAGAAACCGTGGGTGCCCTGCTTTATTTTAACCGCCCGGGATTCGGCACGTGTTGCCGTCGAATGCATCAAGGCGGGGGCGAGGGACTATTTCACCAAACCCGTAGATCTTGCGGCGCTTTTCTCCGCGATTTGCGACGCGGTGAAGCGGTTGAATTCAGCCGCGCCGAACACGGTCGATTCGCCGCTCGCCAGCTCTAAGGACAGCGGTTGGCTATCGAAGGCGGGTCGTGAAAGCCATGTCTCGTTCCTGAACGCAACAGCATCGGACCAGCCGGTCTTGATGACCGGTGAAGCGGGAACGGGCAAAGTCAGGTTTGCCGGAATGATTCATGAGGCAGGCGTGAATGCCCAGGGGCCGCTACGGATTCTCAGGATTGGCGACCCCGGCATCGGGTGTGTTGAAGCCGCGTTGTTTGGCAGTGCGGGCGGAGGAGGCGAGAATCCTGTCCGGGGCGAGCTCCAACGCTCTGCAGGTGGAACTTTGGTGATCCATGGATTGGAGCATTTGTCCCAGCCGCTCCAATCCAAGCTGGCGGAGGTCCTGAACAGCGGCCAATTTCAGCAACCGGGTTCCAAGATGACATTTCCGGTTTCTTGCCGGATCATTTGCACCGCGTCCGCCGATCTCGCTGCGGAGGCTGCTGTCGGTCGCTTCTCGAAGAAGCTGTGGTTCAGCCTGAAACCCATGCACATCCCGCTGCCGTCACTCCGGCGGCGGATTGAGGATCTCCCCGTCTTCTGCGAACAGTTCATTACGAGTTTCTGCGTTGCCGCCAAGCGCCCACGCCTGTCCATCAGTGCGCCGGCGATGGAAGTCCTGTTGCAATACGACTGGCCCGGCAACCTGGATGAGCTGCGCCACTGCATCGAGGCGGCGTGCCGGAACACGGAGGGATCGATCATCGGGACCGCGGATTGCCCTTCTTACCTATGGGACCCCGCGAAGCGTGGGGAAGGTTCGTCGGCCCTTGTGGTGGGGAGCGCTCGAATCGAGGAAATGGAGCGCGCCTCGCTGGTGGCCGCGCTGGCCCTTTGCGCGGGGAACCGCCGCCTCGTCGCCAAGCGTCTCGGTGTGAGTCTCAGGACGGTTTACAACATGCTCAAGCGGCATCATCTCGCAGGCAAACGACAGGCACGAGATCTCGAATAGCCGCCCCCCGATCACTTTATGAAGACTCGTCCGGACCTGCTCGATATCGACCAGCTCGTTTCCCTGGGAGATCTCACCGGCGGCGGTGTCTATCAGATTGTCGATGATTTCGCCAGCTGCCTCATGGATCGGGTCGCCGGGTTGAGGGCCATCAGCGGGGAGCGAAACATGGGGGAGATGAGGATGGCCGTGCATCAGCTCAAGGGCTCCGCGCTGAGCTGCGGATTTTTGTCCGTGGCATCCATGCTGGAGCCAGACGGTGTCGGCGACGCGCTCGATTTCTCGGGATTGGAAGCATGCGCGTGGGAATCCATCGGCGCGTGGAAACGTTTTCTATCAGTCATTCGCTCTTGACCCGCGGCTTGCCGCTTCGAGGTGGAGGCTCCGAGCAGGGTTGGCACCGGCCGCCCGGATTACGGTTTCAAAACGGCCTCGCATTCGTCGAGCATTTTGGAGAATTCTGCGGGCAGCCGCCAAGTTGCCTCGGCCATGCTGTTGCGGAAGCATGCGGCCGCCTCGCCGGCGCGGCTCTTTTGCTGGTCGATCCGGCCGAGAGCTCCCGCGGAAATGTTGAGTTCATGGAGATACTGGCCCTTGAAGGCATGCGCCATGAAGAGCGACTCGTTGCACCCCTGGCTGGCGGGAATCCCGCTTGCCGCCGAATACGGGTCAAGTGTGCAATCATTGCACTTGCCCTGGCGGGGCGTTCTGTGCCGCCCGACGGATCGGGCCGGAATCAGCGCCGGGCAGGAATGGCACGGGGCGCACCTCCGCTCCCGCCATGCGCATGGCCTCGAGGTGAGGTCCGGGCACGGCGTAAACATGATTTAACAGGAACTGGCCGGACTGGTTATGGATCCGGGTCGCGCAGGCAAGGGCTGCCAGAGTCCATTGACCTCTGACTCGGAAGAGGACCGGCGAGCCGGAGTCGCCGGGGCGCAGCCGGATTTGCCCTTGTTGCCCGAAACCAGGTTCGGTGCTGAGTTCGCCCCGTCCGACAACATAATCGTCCTCGCGGTCGATGCCCCGGCTGAAGTTCACCCGCGCGCCGGATTCATGGCCGATTCGGCCCTGGCGGCCGAAGATGAGCAGATCCCCGCACAAGCGGGTATCCTTGTCAAAGGTGAGGACCGGCAGCGGAACGATGGCGGGTGGAAGCGGCTGGTCGAGCCGGCAGAGGCGGATAAAGGGTTGCCCCGAGGGGTCCCGGACCATGGTGTGGCTGTCGGTGGTCTTTCGGGTGAACCGTCTGCCGTCCGCCGCCCGGAAATAGACTTTCGGAGGCACGCGGTTATGACTGGTCACGATGAACGAGGCGGCGACGAGTGCGTGGGAGCTTCCGTCATCGTCCCAGCCGAGGCCTGTGAGAATCTCCCCGGGAACGGGGCAATCCGGATTCGGAAGGCACCTCCATGGCCATCCCGTGAAACGATTGTCGGATGCATCCTGATAGTCATCGACGTGCGAGGCTGACAGGCGGACGCTCGTCTCGATCACGAAAATCACCACGATCAGGGTGAGGAGCAGGACTCCAGCCACGAGCCAGCCAAGCTTGCCGCTCTCGAATCCCGGGTGATCGGCATCGGGTTCGCCGCGCTCGTTGAGCGCTTGGATTGAAACCCGGAGACCTCCTTCGCAGATGGGGCAGTTCCCGCTGGCGGGAATCCGGGAAACCTTGAGGGAGCTACCACAGTGGGGACAGGGGGCGACGGGCATGGCTGCCGTCTCTTGGGTGAGCGTCTCGATAGTCATGTTCCAGCCGGCCTCCAACCGATGGGCTCGATTAAGCGATGTCCCGTCACCGCGAGGGGATGGTCGAGTTGTCGAATCGCCGTCACGTGGTGCAGCAATTGCACTCTCGACGCGCGATGGTTGTTAGCGCGTGGTCGTCTGTCCGGCGTGGCGGCGTGAGGCTGCAAGACTTGCGCGAGGCGGCGGTTTTCGCGTCATGTTTGATTTGAATCTATGCAGGTTTGGCGGACAGGTGAGGTATGAAGACGCGCGGTCGATGCCGTCGGGACTCTCTCAACACCGGGCTGCTCCGGACAGCCCGCGGATGGAGTTCTTGTTTCAAATGGGTCTGGTCCGGACTGTCCCTGCTGTTGGCGGCGTGCTCCGGTTCTTCTCCGGTAGGAGCGATGGTCTCGCCCGGGAAAAAGACCACGGCACCGGTGGTGATGTTCGCCGGGACTGCCAGCAGTCCCAGTGGCACGGGTGTGGATGTTTCCCTGCATCGGGATGGGGTGAATCGCAATCCCCGCAGCAATCCGAACCATGCCTGGGACAGTGACCGGTGTTTCACGATCATGGCCCACGGGCTGAAGGAAAGCGCTTACGGACCGGTGCTTGTTGACGAAAGAAAGCCCGTGACGAAGTTCATCACGGCCCGTCAGCTGGCCGCCGAGCTGGAACGGATGCCCCGCTGGCACGATGATCTGAAGCACTCGGAATGTTTGGTTTTATATAGCTGCAATTCCGGGGCGGCCACGCCCTCGGGGTTTCCCGCGTTCGCGGCGAGGTTGGCTTCTTACCTCAAGATGCCGGTGGTCGCTCCGACGAACGTGTTGTGGATGAGCGGGGGCAGGGGATCGGTGGCGGGAGGCGGGCGCTTTGAGGTTTTCTATCCCGAGCATCCGCTTGCTTCGGCCGTCGGCCTGCGGGTCGGGAATCCGGGCGGCTAACGAAATTACCGGCCACCGGCTGCGGCCGCCTCATTGGGGATTGATGATCTTGATGGCTGTGTGGCCGGGTGGTGTCGGGGTGTTTGCCAGCCAAAGCTGTCGGGCGATGATGCAGGTTTTACGCGATCAGGGCAAACTGTCCCGATTACCGGAGTGAATGTGGGTGGACCGTCCTGATACCTTGACTCCGGAGGGCAGACATCACCCGTCTGAAATTCATCCCGGTCCTTTTGATTCCAATCAACCATGAAGCGGTCCATCTGTTTTGTGTTCGCCGCTATCGGCGGTCTGCTCGCGTCACCGGCGTTTGCCACCAGGGTCGCTGAAGCCGGCAATTCCGCGTTTCCGCCTGCCAGTATGAATGAGGTCGTTCAAGTGGATCAGGGTTCCACCACTCTCACTCCGGTACCGGAATCCGATTCGTCGGCGCTGATCTCGCTCTTCGGGATTGGCTGGCTGTTTTTTCGTCGCCGGATCTGAGACTGCGGCTTGAATACCCCGGTGCCCACCGGGTTGAAGCGCCGTTGCCAAGGATTGCGGGGGGGATGGATCCTCCAATTCGGAGGGTTCATCCGAGTCCCTGGCTTGCCGTCACAGCGCCTTCAGTGCGGTTGAGAAAATTGTCGAATTCCATGCGGCCAATCCGATGCAAATGCACACGCTCACTAGCAGCAATCCCGCCAGCCACGGGGTGAATTTCTTAAAGTGGCATCCTCGCAGGTAAACCAGAAGAGAGGCGTCAGTGAGCAGGAAGGCCGCCATAATGATTGTGGCGACAGCGGTGGAAGTCATTTCTGTGATGGAGCCTTCCAATTGCCTGCTGATGAGGATGGAGGCGCAGATTTGCGCGGCCACAATCAGGCTGAGCAAAGGCCCGAAGAAACGGCATGCCTCAAGGGGGGAGCGGATGACCCACGGATTTTTGCCGGATGACGCGGAGCTGGCGATGGATTGCGGGGCGGGTGGCGCGCTTTCCGGAATTCCCGCGGAGGATGTGAGTGGGGCGGTGGTGGAAAGCGCGATGCCCGCGTCTTCGGGCGATTGCGGGGCGGGCGCCACGTCGTGGTTTGGATCATCCATCTCATCCGAGAGGAAGTCCCAGAGCTCTTTCTCTTGTTCTAAAAGCTTTTTCTCGTGTTTGAATGTGAGCTCGTGGCGATTGTAGGAAGGGAAGTGGCGGGGCATCGGGCGGGACCGTTGTGCGCGCCGCGCCTGACTGGCAATTGGGGTTGGGCGGGTGTTTTGAAATAGTGTGCAAGTTTTGCATCGGCCGCCTGCCGGGGTCGGCTGTCAGGCGACGCCAGCAGCCCGCAGCGAAGCGGTCAGGTCGGCAAAGCCGATGGGTTTGGCCAAGTAGCCGTCCATGCCTGCGGCGAGCGCGGCCTTGCGGTCGGCGGGGAGGGCGCTGGCCGTCAGGGCGATGATGGGAATGGTGACGCCCCTGGGGCCGGCCTCTCCGGCGCGCAGCCGGCGCGCGGCCTCGTGGCCGTCCATGATCGGCATCCGGATGTCCATGAAGACGGCGGCGGATTGGGGTTCTCCACGCAGGATTTCGAGAAGCTCGCGGCCGTTGGTGGCGACGAGCACCCGGCAGCCGAGATTTCCCAGCATGATCCCCAGCAGTCGGGCGTTGAGGATGTTGTCCTCGGCCACCAGAATGGTGCGGCCACGGCCATTCGGCTTGTCCGGAATCGATTCCGGAGTCTCTGCGGCAGGGGCGGACTGATCGGCGGCGGTGCCTGCGGTCGCCACCATGGGCACCTGGAAACGAAATGCGGAACCTTCTCCCGGCACGGACTCGGCGCGGATTTCTCCGCCAAGCAGGTTTACCAGCCGCTGGCAGATGGCGAGCCCCAGACCCGTGCCGCCGAAGCGGCGGGTGGTGGAGGCGTCGGCCTGTTGGAACGGCTTGAAGAGCTCATCCGCCAATGCCGGATCAAAGCCGATGCCGCTGTCCCTGACCTCGAAGCCGAGCCGCTGGTTTTCCGCCCACATGCGGGTGTGGACGCCGCCGGCCTGGGTGAATTTGAGGGCGTTGGCGACCAGGTTCATGAGCACTTGGCGGATGCGAATCAGGTCGCCGGCGACGAGTGCCGGGACGGAGGGCATGGTCTCCCAAGTGAGCGCGAGGCCTTTGGTCCGCGCTTGGTGGAGGTGGAGTTCCATGGTTTCGTTGACGAGGGCGCGGGGATCGAAATCGATGGTTTCGATCCGGATGGCACCGCTTTCGATCCGGGAGAAATCGAGCACGTCGTTGCTGATGTGAAGCAGGATGTCACCGCTGTGGCGAATGGCTTTGAGGTGGTCGTGCTGGACCGGGGAGAGCGGGGTTTCCAGCAGCAGGTCGGTGAAGCCGAGCACGCCGTTGAGCGGGGTGCGAATTTCATGGCTCATCGTCGCGAGGAAGAGCGATTTCGCCTCGTTGGCTCGTTCGGCGATTTCCTTGGCCTCGCGGAGGTCGTCTTCCGCCTTGCGGCGTGCGACGAATTGGCCCATCTGGTTGCCGGCGTCGGCAAAAGTCTGGGACAGGGCCTCGTCGGGTTCCTCAAGATCCGGTCCGAAGAACTCGAAGACGCCGACGATTTCATGGTTGGAAACAATCGGAAAGGCGAAGGCTCCGCGAAATCGATGGGTGGCGGCGAGCTCGCAACGCGGCCATTTCGGAAAGACTCCGAGATCCTCGATCCAGACGGGTTTCCCGGATTGCGGGACCAATCCGGGAAAGAACCTGCCACAGGGAACTTCCATGCTTCGCGACATTTCGACAAACGCCGGGAAGTATTGTTCAGGACGATGCCGCAGCACCAGCAGCCGCATCGAATCCACGCCGGAGCTGCGCATCCAGAGCATCGCCACCGAGCCGTCAAGATGTCCGCAGAGCCTTTGTACGAGGCGCGCTCCCGCCTGGCGGATCGACCCTGCCGAAGCGAGAACCTCTGATATATCCTGCTGGATCGCGCGCCGACGATCATTGGCACGCCGACGGGTGATGTCCCTCTCGACCGCCATGAAATTGAGCAACCGGCGCTCGTTGTCGAGGATGGGTTGGATTTCCAGCGAGAGCCAAAAGGTGCTGCCATCCCTGCGGTAGTTGAGAATTTCAGTGCGGATTCCCCGTTCATCGGCGAGGGCCTCGCGGATGAGTTTGACCGTCGCGGGGTCGGTCTTGGGCCCTTGCAACAAGGCACCGAGTTTTTTGCCGCGGACTTCGTCCAAGCCATAGCCCGTGAGCCGGACAAAGGCTTCGTTGACCCATTCGATGCGGCCTTGGGAATCGGTGACGACCACGGCGTTGTCGGTGCGGGCGGCGACGAGGGCGAGTTTGCTGGATTCGCGTTCCTGTTCCAAGAGGCGCTGGTTGGCCTCGCGGAGTTTGGCGCGCTCTCCGGTCAGCGAGCTCGCCAGGGACTTGAGCTCCGCCACGGCGGTCCGTTGGTGTTGGACGAGTTGCAGCAGGTCGAAGATCGGGTCATGCACCGCAAAGTCGCTGCTGGTCAGGCCGTTTTCCGCGACCTCTTCCGGGGTGGTAAACCACGGAGAGGCGAGAAACACCCCCGCTCCATCATCCGTGCCGGAAAGGATCAACTGGCCGCGGAAGAGCCGTTGGCTGGCGAGATGCCGGAACAGAAACAGGGAGTTCCGGTTGGATTTGAGCGATTCGCCACTCATCGTGGCCATTGGCCGCTGCAACGCGAAAAACTCCTGGAAGGGGGCCGCCACCCGCACGTCCTGACAGATCTTGGCGAGGCTCGGGCCGAAGCACGAGATCGCGAAGTCTGCATCCCAGCCGAGGTAAAACGGGAAGCACTCGACGAATTGCTCGTGGTCGAGGTCCATGCGTTTTTCGCGGTGCGGGTCCATCGGCGTCATCTGGCGGCCGTGTTCTGCCAGCGGATCAGAAACACGTCATGATCCGCGCCTTCCGACTTCCGCTGCGTGATCTGGATTTCCGCCTGGGTTTCGAACAGAGTGGCGAGTCCTTGCAGCAGGCCCACCACGAAGTCGGTGAGCCCCGGGCGATGCGAATGGTAGTGGAGAACCAGCGAGTCTCCGGTCACGTCGCTGCAATGGAAGCGGGGGGGCTGCAGGTTCGGGAAAATCATCGCCACCCGGGTGTGCAAGGATGGCAGGTTGATCAGGAATTCCGAGAGGGTCCGGCCGTTGGCTTCGAGCATGCTGCCGTATCCCTGCCTGGCGGTGTTGAGCACCCAGTGCTCGCCGAAAGCGATCAGGATTTCCCGCGCGGGCAGTCCCAAAACCTCGCTCGCGGCACCCACCAGATCGTAGGTCAGCTTGTCCGGATAGCCTTCGTTCGAGAGAAAGACGTCGATGTCGACGCCGGCCTTTTCCTTGACCGCCTGCCATTTGTCCGCCCCGAAGCGGGACACGATCAACTCCTCAACCGCCTTGTTTACCATGCCGTACACGCACGCGATATAGGCGGGGCCGAGCCCGCGGGTCAAGTTTCCCGGAATGCTCGCCGTGATCCGCCGGCTCGCGGTGACTTCCGACCTTGAATCCGAAATTGGCTTGCCTGACAGGCCTGCGGCGAAATGTAGTGGGTTCATGCCGTCCCCGGACCTCCCATCGCCCGTATCCGCTGATTTGTTCGATAGGGCTTTGTATCAACAGCTTTCCGAAATCATCGGCGTTGCCATGATCGAGCTGGTCGAGGACTTTCTCGACTCCTGCAAACGCTTCGACGCCCGCCTCGTCGAGACCGTCGCGGCTGGGAACCCGAGCGGGTTCCGTGAGTTGTGCCACGAAATCAAAGGCTCGGCGGCCATGCTCGGATTCACCGGTTTGTCGCGGCTTGCCGCGGAATGGGAAAGCGGTGCCATCAGCGGGGAGATGCCGTCCGCATTCGACGCGTCCACCCGTTTCAAGACCATGGTCGAAGCCAGCCGCGTGATGGTGGCGGGCATCCAGGCTCGCGGAGAAGGGTGAGCGCGTCCTGCGACTCACGCATGGTGCAGCAAAATCGAGTTCGCGGCGAAGTGGTCGGATAGAATGTCCGAGACAATGACCAGCGGGGTGCCCGGCCGGACGAGGTCTTCCTTCAGCAGCAGCTCGCTGACGCGCTGGATGTTTTCCTCGATGTTCGAGGCGAATGGCAGCTTGAAGGCGCGGATGCCGCGGGTCAGCGAGAGTTTGCGGCAGACGTGCTCGGTGGGCGTGAAGGCGTAGAAGCCCGAGGTCCGCGGCCGCAGCATGGCCACGTGGTTGGCCAGCACGCCGCGGCGGGTGAGCACCACCAGCCGCGCGTCCGGCAGCGAGTCCGCGAGAGTGACGGCGGCGCGGGCGGTCTTCTGGCGCTCGTCGCGGAGCAGCACGTTCTGGCCGAAGCCGTGGCCGCCGGAACGCTCGATGCGCGAGGCGATTCTAACGAGCGCTTCCACGCAGCGCTCCGGATAGCGGCCCACCGAGGTTTCCCCGGAAAGCATCAAACAGTCTGCTTCTTCGTAAGCGGCGTTCATCACGTCGGTGACTTCCGCGCGGGTCGGCGTGGGGTTGGTGATCATCGACTCTAGCAACTGGGTGGCGACGATGACGCGGGTGCCGAGCTCGTGGCAGCGCTTGACGATGCGGCGCTGGAGGATGGGCAGTTCCTCGAACTCGACTTCCGTGCCGAGATCGCCGCGAGCGACCATGATGACGTCGGCCTCGAGGATGATGGCGTCGATGTTGCGGATGGCTTCCTGGTCCTCGACCTTGGCGACGATTTGGGCCTCGCCCTCGAGCGCGTGCATGGCCTGGCGCAATTCGCGGACGTGGGCGGAGTCGCGGACGAAGGAGCCGGCGATGTAATCCGCGCCGCACTCGACGGCGAGCGAAAGGTCCTTGTGGTCCTTTTCCGTGAGCGCGGGGAGATTCAGGCGGACGCCGGGTAGATTGATGTGGCGGCGGGAGCCCATCGACCCCGGCGTTTTTACAGAGCAAAGGATGCGGTCGGCTTCCACCACGTCGATGCGCATCAGCATGGCGCCGTTGTCCACGACCAGCGTGTTGCCCACGGCGACGTCGCCCATGAGCCCGTCGTAGTTGACGGTGGTGGAAAGCGGGACCTTCTGGTCGGCGCCGATCTTGCGGAACTCGACGATGTCACCTTCCAACAGATTGTAGGGTTTGTCCAAATCCCCGGTGCGGATGGACGGGCCGGTGAGATCGAAGAGGACGGCGATGTGGGCGTCCCGCGCTTCGGATTGGCGGCGGACGCGCTTGGTCATTTCCGCGGCCCACTCGTGCTTGGCGTGGCTCATGTTGAGGCGGAAAACGTTGGTGCCCGCGTCGATGAGCTTGCCGATCATTTCTTCGGCTTCGGTGGCAGGGCCCAGGGTGATGATGATCTTTGTTTTACGTGACATGGATTGGAGGTCGGAGTGACGGGCGGGCTGAGTTTTCCGCGCCACAGCAGGGAACATCCCTGCCGCATTTAGATCAAGCCACGAAGAGAAAATGATGCGTTTGCGCCGGGATCTGCGCTCTCAAATGTCGTCGAGCAAGCCCTTGAGCCCGCCGAAAAAATTCTCAAGCTCGTCGGAGCTCGGAGCCGCGCCGAGGATCTCGTCGTAGGTGGTGTGGAGCAGGTGCGCGTCGTCGAGCTCGCCGATAAAGCTGCTAGGCTGGCAGCCGGTTTCCTGGCCCCACTTGATGCGGGTGGAGCAGTAGGTCATGGTGAGCAGGTCCTGCGCGCGGGTGATGCCGACGTATAACAGCCGCCGCTCCTCGTCCTTGGTCCCTTCCGCGATGCTGCGGGTGTGGGGCAGGAATCCTTCCTCCAGGCCGACAAGGAAGACGATGGGGAATTCCAGGCCTTTGGAGGCGTGGAGGGTGATGAGGGTGACGCCTTGTTTTTTCTCGAGGTCCTCGTCGTCCTTGTCGGAGGCGAGGGCGCTGTGGTCGAGGAAGGACTGGAGCGTCTTTTTCGGGCCTTTCGCCAGGTGCTGGCGGAGGCTGTCCACGACGCTGAAAATGCCTTCGCCGCGCTGCTGGCGCTCGCTGTCGGTCTTGCAGGCGCGCCCGATCCACGGCAGGTAGTCGATTTCCTTGATCAACGCGTCGAGCACGTCGGCCGGGTTTTCGTTGGCGATCTCGATGCGGTTTTTCGCGCCGGCGATGGTGGCCACGAATTCCTGCACGGCGGTGGCGGCCTTGCCTCCTAACTGGGCGGTGAAATCCGGGTCGCACAGCGCCTGCCAGACGGATTCGTGGTGCTCGCGGCTCCAGTCGGTGGCGAGCACGGCGGTGGACTGGCCGATGCCGCGGTTCGGCGCGTTGAGCACGCGCAGCAGCGGCACGTCGGCGTCGGGCGCGGCGAGGAGCTGGGCGTAGGCGAGCACGTCGCGGACCTCCCGGCGGTCGTAGAAACTCTGCGCGCCGACCATCCGGTAGGGCATCTTGCGCTCGCGGAAGGCGAGCTCGAGCTTGCGGCTCTGGCCGTTCGTGCGGAACAGGATGGCGAAATCCTCCCACTCGCGGCCGACGGCGCCTTTCTCCGCCATGATTTCCTCGGCGATGAATTCCGCTTCCTCGTCGTCGCCAGGCATCGCGACGATGCGCACCGGATCGCCGTCCTTGCGGGTGGAGCGGAGGATCTTCTCGCGGCGGCCGACGTTGTGCTTGATCAGGCTGTTAGCGGTGTGGAGGACGGCGTGGGTGGAGCGGTAGTTTTCCTCCAGCCGGATGACCTTCGGGTTGGGGAAAAATTTCTCGAACTGGAGGATGTTCGCCACTTCCGCGCCGCGCCAGCCGTAGATCGACTGGTCGTCGTCGCCGACGACGCAGACGTGATAGTTCGGCGGGCCGACGAGCTGTTGGAGCAGGCGCATCTGGAGCGCGTTGGTGTCCTGGAACTCGTCCACCGTGACGCGGGTGTATCGCCGCCGGAACACTTCGCGGACGTCGGCGTGGTTGCTGAGGATTTGCTCGCCCATCAGCAGCAGGTCGTCGAAATCCACGGCGTTTTGCGCGCGCAGCTCGTTTTGATAGGCGACGCCGAGCATGGCGAAATATTCGTCCTCGAGGTCCTGGGGATCGATGCCCTTGTTCTTGCCTTTGGAAATGGCGGTCAGCACATCGTCGGGTTTCACCTTTTCCGACGAGCCGCCCTTGCGGACGAGGAGTTGTTTCATCAGGCCGACCTGGTCCGAGTGGGAGCAGATGGAGAAATTTTTCTTATAGCCGAGCTTCTCGATGCCGTCGCGGAGGATGCGGACGCAGAGCGAGTGGAAGGTGCAGACCGTCATGGCCGTGGCGGCCTTTTTGGAAACCATGCCGCCGATCCGTTCGCGCATTTCGCTGGCGGCCTTGTTGGTGAAGGTCACCGCGAGGATTTCCGACGGGTCGATGCGCTTTTCCAGCATGTGGGCGATCCGGCAGGTGACGGTGCGGGTTTTGCCGGTGCCCGCGCCGGCGAGCAGCATGACCGGGCCGTCGAGAGCGCCGACGGCTTCGCGCTGGGCTTGATTCAGAGAGTCGAAAGAGAACGAGGAGGCCATCGGCACGCGGAGTCAAGCGGGGCGGGGGCGGGGTGGCGAGTGCGGAAAAGCAGAAAGTGGCGCGTCTGCAGGATGACCCTCAGCGCCACAGCTCGCACGCGTGGGCGGCGAATCCCGCGCCGAACGCGGTGAGCCAGAGCCTCCGGTCGTCCGGGTGGTCCGCCGCCAGCCGCCGCTCCAGCGCGAAGAGCACCGAGGGACTGCTCATGTTCCCGTGGTCCCGCAGGACCTCGCGCGTTTCTGTGAGTTGATAGGGCAGCGCGCTTTCCAGAGCCTCCACCACGTCGCGGCCGCCGGAGTGGGCGAGCACTTGGTCCGGCTCGCCCGTCCGCAGCGCGAACAATCCGGCCACCGCCTCTCTTGCCAGTCCCGGCACCGCGCGGTGGAGTTGGTTTTTCAGCTTTCCGGCTGAGTTCACAAAACGGATTTTCTCACGCTCTTCCGGGCGATGGGTGGTGGTGAAATGGCCCGCCTGCCAATCGCCGGCAGCACCATCCCCGGTCCAGATCGCCGCCGCCGCGCCGTCGCCAAACAGGCAGAGGCTGATCAAAACGCCCGGATCATCGTCGGCGAAAAACGCCGCCGAACAGATTTCCACCGCCACCGTCGCAACCACGGCATGTGGGTTTGCCGCCAGAAATCCCTGCGCCGCCCGCAGCATCGGGATCGCCGCGCCGCAGCCCAGCCCGACAAGATCGGCCAGATAGACATCATGCCGCATTCCCGTCAGCTCGGCCAGGTGACTGCTCACGCCGGGGCACAGATAGCCGGTGCAGGTGCAGACGAAAAGCGCGTCCACGTCGGCCGCCACCCGGCCGGATTTCCGCAAGGCGTCCAGCAGCGCGGCGCTTGCCAGCGGCGGGGCCTCGCGCTCGAAACTCTGATTGAGAGTCTCCGCGCAGCGGCCGAATGACTGCTCGATCGAATCCAGCGCGAGATTCCGCCGTTCGATTCCCGAGGCGCGGTTGGTCAGGATTTTCTCCATCAGCGCCATCGATCGCGGTCTGAGGGTTGCCGGGAAATCCCCTTGCTGCATCGCGCTCCAGCAAGCTTCCTGGGTGAACGAGCGGGGCGGAACAGCAGTGGCGATGGAGCGGAGATACATGGTGGAATCAAGGGGGATCTAGCGGATCAAAGAAAGCATCGGCTGGAATGGCAGCATGCGCGCGGCGGCGAGGTTTTGCAGCAGCGTCCGGCCGCAGGCGTTGAGTAAAACCGGATGCAGCAGCGCCGCCGCCGCCAGCCTGCGTTTGAATTTCCGGCGCACTGCCGTCCGCACCGAGTTGGCCGCGTCTTGCCAGGACTGCCCGCCCCGCGACCATGCGACGAGCGGGCCGACCGCGCATTCCGCCGCTTGAAATGCCATCGACATCCCGTTTCCCGTGAACGGCGGAATCATGCTCTCCGCATCGCCGAGGGCGAGCAAACCGGGCAGGGGAGTTTGGCGTCCGAGTTCGAAACCCGCCACCGCGGAAAACGATCCCGCACGCCACTCGCCGTCGCGCAGCGCGGCGGCGAGTTTTTGGTTTCCGCCCGCGGTCAGATAGGCCGGCAGCAGATCGGCGCCGCTTGCCGGGAGCGACCGGTCGATTCGGAACAACCCGCAGACATTGGTCCAGCCGTCTTCCACGCCAGCGAGTCCGGTGTAGCCGTTAGCGCCCGCGTGCATTTCCAGATCCGCGGTCATCGGCAGATTGCGGACGTGGGCTTTGAGTCCGAGCCATTGGCCGGTGCGCGGGCGTCGCCCCGCCGTCCAGACGAAGCCATCCCGCGGCTCCGGCCTCGCCCGCGTTTCTGTTTTCACCGCGCCGCCGAGTGACTCGACATGATCCCTGATCCGCGCGTCCAACAGATAGCGGGAGATTCCTAACGCCGGATCGGTGAAATGATCGCGATGAATCAGCCGCCCGCTTTCAAACCAGCCAAGCGACCGGTGGCGGCGGGCGTCCTCGAACAGCCCGGCGATCCCCAGCGCGGCCAAGGTCTCGCCGCTAACCCCCGAGATGAACTCCCCGCAGACCCGGTGGCGCGGATAGTTCCCCGCCTCCAGCACCGTCACCGGCACCTCGTGCAGGCGCAGGGCCGCGGCCAGCGACAATCCGGCCAGCCCGCCTCCCGCGATGGTGATTTCCCGTTTCAAGTCCGCCAGCCTATCACGCGTCTGGCCCCGCGCCACGTGGAAGTTTCCTTGAAATGCCAGCGGCCGCCATCGAGTCCGCACAGCCGGATGATTTCTCCCGCCGCGAATCCCGCCCGGATGCTGACGTGCATGTCGTGTCGCGTCACCCGGTTGATCCACGGATGCATCAGCGCGCCGAGGAAATGCGGCAGGTAGGCGCGGTCCGGTTCGTTGAAAACGAGTAATTCGAAATTCCCAAACCAGCGCCCCAAGGCGGTTAGTGAATCTCCCTCGAAATGGTGCAGGAACAAATTCGCCACCAACACGCCGCCCGGCTTAGGAGCGGGCGTCGCGAAAATGTCCCCGCGCCGCCATTTGACCCGCGCCTCCAAATCCACCGGTGGCGGCGCAAGATCGTAAGCCGTCACCCGCGCTTGCGGAAACGACCGGGCTAACATGCCGCAGAGCACCCCGTCGCCCGCGCCGATTTCCACGATCCCGCGTCCCGCCGCCTCTGGAAACCCGCGGGCCGTCCGGCAGACCCAACGCTCGTTGCCCATCAGCAGATTGACCCGCCGCAAGTCCCGGCGACTGCGCATGGCGTCGAGATCATCCGCTGGCAGATGATCGAGGATTTCCGGGATGACGATGCGTTTTGCCACTGGCATGTAGGCTAGTTGCAGCGCCATTTCCCACAACTAAGAAGATTTCCCCTGATGACTTGCTGGCATGACCCGTCCCCGCCTAATCTCGCGCCATGCCGCAGCCACCCCGCCGACCGTTCCGCGCCCAACAGGGCCGGAAACCCGCGCCACCATCCGGAAACAAGCCGCCCTCCGCCAAGGATCGCGGCTGGGATCCGGTGGCCGCGTGGTATGACAAACTCGTCGGCGAGTCCGGCTCGGACTATCACCAGAACGTCATTCTACCCGCCGCCCTGCGGATGCTCGCGCCGCAGCCCGGCGAGTCGGTCATCGATGTTTGCTGCGGCCAAGGCGTGTTGATCCGGCCGCTGCTAGAGGCGAAGATCGGGAAATTCACCGGCGTGGATGCCAGCCCGCGCCTGATCGAATCCGCGAAATCCCGCCACGGCGCGGACCCGCGGGTTTCCCTGGTCGTCGCCGACGCCTGCCAGCCCGGACCGTGGGCGGATGGCAGCCACGACGCGGCCACCTGCATCATGGCCGTGCACGACGTGCCGGATCTGCTGGGCATGTTTTCCAACCTCGCCCGCGCCCTCAAGCCCGGCGGCCGCGCGGTGATGGTTTTCATGCATCCGTGTTTCCGCATTCCCCGCAAATCCCACTGGGGCTGGGACGGCGATCAAAAAATCCAGTATCGCCGGCTCGACAGCTACGGCACGCCGCTGGAAATCCCGATCACCACCCATCCGGGAAAGGGGACGGGCGAGCAGACGAAATTCCACCACCGCCCGCTCGCGGATTTACTAACGGCCATGGGGCAAGGCGGTCTCGCCGTGGTCGCCTGCGAGGAACTCTACAGCCACCGGCGGTCGCAGGCGTCCGGGCCTTTCAGCAAGGCCGAGCACGCCGCCGCGGAGGAGTTCCCGATGTTCATCGCGCTCAAGGCGGTTAGGATCTAGCGGGAGTTTTCCCCTCAAGCGCCCCCGCCGCCATCCCCGCCATCAGGCCGGAGCCGAAACCGAAGACATGGCCCAGCACGTCGGTGCGCGGGTCATGACCGCCGCCCAACAGACCTAGCAGGATGACGCTGCCCAACACCGGGGCGGCGATCTTCGCCCAAGGCAGCCGCGCGCGTGATCGCAGGGTTTCAAGAATGCCGATGCCTGATAAGATGCCGAGCGCCGCGAAGACCGCGGTGGATGCCCCGAGCGAGACGAACGATTCCGGATAGGTGAGCCGCGAGGTCAGCGCGTTGCCGAGCGTGCCGCAGGCGAGGATCAGCGCCCAGCCTTTCAGCGCGCCCACCGACCTCGCTACGAGCGTCGCGAAAATCGTGCCGATCACCAGGTTTCCCACCAGATGCGGGACGTCCGCGTGGAGGAAAAGCCCGGTAAACGGCCGCCACCATTCACCGCGTTCGATCAGTCCCACGCTCGACGACGCCGCGCGCCGGACGAGCGACGCGTCTTCTCCCTGCCAGTAAAAAACCGCGATCAGCGCGGCGATCCAGATACCGCAAAGCCAAGCGCCCGCCGGATGCCTCGCCCAATCACTCACCGCCACCGGCTTCTCGACCGGCAACGCGATTTCCCGGCCGTAGGCGTCGAGCTCCCTGGAAATCCTATCAGCCGGGAGTGCCTCCGCGTGCAGATCGAAGGCTCCGCTACTTGCGGCCGGTTCCACCCGGCACGCCTCGCCCATCGCCAGGATCACCAAGCCGTGATCATACGCGGACTCCAGCGTCGGATAGTGCCCGACCTGGACCCAGTTCTCATCGGTCTCAGGGCTCGGGTCCGTTTCGGTTGGGGAGTTCATCAGTTGCACCCGCAAACATTCACCCGCAAACTGATCCGTCAATCGCCACCTTTCCACGGAGAAAGTGTTCCGGCTGTCTCAGCCGGATTCAGGGCCTTCCCTCCCAGCTGAGACAGCCGGGACACACTCCGCCAGATAGTCCAGCGCCGCCGGAGCCCGCCGCAGGACGAGCGAGAAATGCCCCATCTCCTGATCCACTATCAGCTCGGCAGCGGCGATTTTTCCCGTGAATTCCCGCACCATTTCCAGCGGGATGTTCCGGTCCTCGCCGCCGTGCCAGTAACGGATCGGGTGGTGCACACTCGAGAGATCGATCGTCAGGCGTTGGAGATAAATCTCCGCATCCGTCATCACTCCGCGCCCGCCGCCGTCGCAGACGCCTTCTTGAAAGCTCTTCGTGATCACGGCCCAGACGTCCGGGAAATCCAGCAACAAGCGGCGGTCCTCCTCCGCCACGCTCCGCAACAACCACGACAATGGCGGCAGCCCGGGTTGCCACCGCGATGCGATGCTGGCGACCTGAAACAGCGCGGAAAACACCCAGAACGGAAGTTTCCGGCAGGGGATCAGCAGCCGGTAAAGCGGATGCAAACCGCGCGGCCCGTGGCGCAACTCCGCCAGCGGCACCGCCCCGCCTAACACCGCGGAGCCGGTCAGCCGCTCCGGAATCCGCGCCGCGCATGCCAGCACATACGGCCCGCCACCCGAGACGCCGAGTTGGCCGAATTTCCCGATCCCCAGCGCATCCGCAAACCGCTCCATCAGCTCCGGCCACGAATCCAGCGTCCGCCCCGGCTCGAAAGTCGAGCGCCCCATCCCCGGCCGATCCATCGCGACGATCCTCAAGCCGCGCACGAGTGCGAGGTGGTGTGCTAACCGCGCCTGCAATCGCGAGCTCGGCCAGCCATGGTAATACATCACGGGAAACCCGGCCGGATCGCCGTATTCATTCCAAGCCAGCCGGCGCCCTGGCGAAATCTGCCAGAACCGTGGTTCTTCCGCGGGCGGCAAGTTTCGCAGGAATTCCATGGGCTTGGTGGAGGTGGTCATGATTAGGAGGGCGATCTTGCGCTGACCGGATAGACCGAAGATCAACCCTCCTTACTGGCAGAGGCCAGCAGGAAAGCCCCGCAGATGCCGGCTTGCTGGCCGAGCGCGGGTGGGACGACGTAATCTCCTCCTAGCACCGGTGGGAAATAGCCCGCGGCGATTTCGATCAACCGCGCGTTGATTTTCCGGTGCAGACCTTCTGCCTGACAGACCCCGCCGCCGACGATGACGCGCGACGGGGAGACGATGGCGACGAGCGAGAGGATGCCGTGGGCAAGATACCACGCCTGCGTTTCCCATGCCGGATGGCCGGCGGGAAGCTCGTGCGCCGGAGTGCCCCAGCGGGCGGCGATGGCCGGGCCGCTGGCGAGCCCTTCCAGGCAGTCGCCGTGAAATGAACAAATCCCGGGGAAATCATCGCCCGCCATGCGCGGCACCTTGAGGTGGCCGAACTCGGGATGCAGCGCGCCGTGGATCAAATGCCCGCCTGATAGTATTCCGCCGCCGATGCCGGTGCCGACGGTGATGTAGGCGACGTCGTCCAAGCCGATCCCCGCCCCGATCCTGGCCTCGGCGAGAGCGGCGGCGTTGACGTCGGTATCGAGGATGATTCCGGCGGTTGGAAAGGCGCTTGCAAGACAGCCGACTAACGAGAATCCAGCCCAACCCGCTTTGGGTGTTTCGAGAACTTTGCCATAGTTATCCCGGTTCGGCACAATGCCGATAGGGCCGAACGCGGCGATGCCGATGCTTGTCGGTTGCCCGCGTGCGCGCAGCCATTCGATGGCGACGTCGAGCGTTTCCTGCGGAAGAGTGGTCGGGAAACGGAATTCCTCGATGACCCGTCCGTCCACCGAGCCGATGGCGACGACGGTTTTGGTTCCGCCCAATTCGATGCCTGCGATCATGGAAGGAAATTAACGGGCTTCAGCGGCGGCGGCAAGCGCCTCCCGGGTGATGCGGGTGATTTCCGCCCACTTGCCGTCGTTGACGAGCTGCTTGTCCACCATCCACGAGCCACCGATGGCGGCGACGACGGGGAGCTTGAGGTAAGCGGCTAGATTTCCTAACGATACGCCGCCGGTGGGGATGAATCTCACGCCGGTGTGGCCGTACGGGCCTGCGAGTGCTTTGAGCATGTTGACGCCGCCCGCGATCTCGGCCGGGAAAAACTTGAGCAGCTTGCAGCCCAAAGCGAGTGCTCCTTCAACTTCGCTGGGAGTCATCACGCCGGGAGAAAACTGAAGGCCGACCTCTTTGGCGGCGGCGACGATTTCCGGGTTGAACCCGGGAGCGAGACCGAAGACGGCCCCGGCATCCTTGGCGCGCTGGACCTGGTCTTTCTCCAACAGGGTTCCCGCGCCGAGCAGGATTTCCGGAAAACTGGCGGCGATCCGCTCGATGGATGCCGCGGCCGCCGCGGTGCGGAAGGTGATTTCCATGATGTCGAGACCCCCGGCGAGCAGCGCTTCGGCGAGTGGTTCGGCGGATTCGACACGGTCAAGGACGACGACGGGGACGATGCGTTTGGCGAGAATGCGATCGATCATGGGAGGCGAGGTTGAGCGAATTTGGAGGGATGACAATGGAAATGCCTTTCACCACAGAGTGGTTTCAGAGGTGGGTTAGGAAAGCCGGTCGCGGAAGTCGGCGTAGGTGAATTCGCGGATGATCTCGATTTTCCCGTCCTCATGCTGCAGCGCGATGGCCGGGTGTTTGACGCCGTTGAAAGTCGTCGTCTTGACCATCGTGTAATGCGCCATGTCGTCAAAAACCAAGACATCGCCGACCTTGAGTTCGCGGTGGAATGAGAAGTCCCCCATGACATCCCCCGCCAGGCAGGTGGGGCCGCCGAGCCGGTAGGTCCACTCGCCGGACTCGCCGGCGGGGTGATAGTTCTCACCTTCAAGCACGACGGCGGGCTTGCCATCCGAGGGTGCGGAATCGACGAGAAACACATCCGGGCGGTAGGGCATTTCCATCACGTCGGGCATGTGGCCGGTGGCGGAAATGCTGAGGATGGCGAGGCGGTGGCCGGCGGATTCGAAGACGTCCATCACGGTGGCGCGCAGCACTCCGGTGTGGATGGCGACGGCTTCGCCGGGTTCCAGCCAGACATCCACGTGGTATTTCTCGCGGGCTTCGCGGACGAGCCGGACGAGGCGCTCGCGGTCGTAGAACGGCTTGGTGATCCAGTGGCCGCCGCCCATGTTCAGATAGGTGAACTGCGGCGAATTTAACAGGTAACCGAATTTCTCATCGACGGCGGCGAGGGTTGTTTCGAGGTCGTCGGAGTTCTGTTCGCAGAGCGTGTGGAAATGGAGGCCGGAGAGTCCGGTGAGGTCGGCGCCGGCAAGTTGCTCGGCGGTGATGCCGAGGCGCGATCCGGCGACGCAGGGGTCGTAGAGCGGGGTTTCTCCCGTCGAGCATTGCGGGTTGATGCGGAGTCCGCAGAGTAGCTCGCCGCTTTTGAAGCGGGGATGAGCCATCACCCTTTCGCGGAAGCGGAACCACTGCGAGAGCGAGTTGAAATCGAGGTGGTCGGTGAAGTTGCAGAGTTCCGCGACGTCGGCCTCGTCGTAGGCCGGGGAGTAGGTGACGATGTGTTTTTGGAAATAATCGCGGGCGAGCCAGGCTTCCCAAAGGCCGGAGGCGCAGCAGCCGTCGAGGTCGTCGCGGAAAAAGGGGAAGGCTTTCCAGCAGGAAAATCCTTTGAGCGCGAGCACCAGATGGCAGCCGGCGGCTTCCTTCACCTCGCGCAGAATCCGGGTGTTGCGTTTGAGGGCGGCGATCGAAATGACAAACATGGCTGGAAAGGACTGAGAGGTGAAAGCGCGGTGGAATCCAGCAACTTTTGGCGGTTTTTCCGGCTTAGTGTTTTTTGACGAGCATGTGGCGCGAACAGAACAGCCCGGGAATCATCGGCAGCCAGAAGCTCAGTCCTCGGAACAACAAGGTGGCCGACAAGCCAACCGGCAACGGCAGGCCGATGCTTTTCAGCGACATCACCGACGCGGTTTCAAAAGTCCCGAGACCTCCCGGCATGATGCCGATCGTGCGGAACAAGGTTGAAACCATGAAGCTGGCAAACACGCCGCCCGCCGGGGCGGTCACGCCCAGCGCGCGTGCCGCCACCCAGATGGTGGACGCATCCAGCAGGAAAGTCAGGGTATGAAGGGCGAAGGCGCGGAGCAGCAGGCGTCGGTCATGAAATGATTCGGGATGCGCGTGATCCACGAGGTCCAGCAATCGCGCCAATTTCGCAAAGCGGCGCAGCCTTGTCGTCAGTCGGCTCATGCCTCCGCCCGGCAAGGCTGAAACGAAGAGGGTCACGCCAAGTCCTACCAACACAAACAGCAGCATCGCCAGCAGCAACCAGTAGGGCTCGATTTTCTCCATCAGCCGCAGGAATTCCTCCTCCTCGGTCAGATGCGTGACTATCAGGATCAACGCCGCGCACGCCGCCGCGCCCACCACCCAGACCAGCCACGGCATCGTCTTCCCCGCGACCAGCCGGTCGGGTGCCAGCGGATCATCAGGTTCGTCAACTTTGGGGGGAGCAGGCATGTTCATCCGGCTGCCTGAAACGCGGCGGTTTCTGACGTATCCCATTTGAGGGACAGAGGGCTTGAAGTCAAGAATGGGGCGGGGTTTCGATATTTTATCGACTGAGTCGGGCCGACATTCTGTCGGCCGAGACGGGGACGGCGGACAGGATGTCCGCCGGATACAGCGCTCAGAATGAGCGCGCTCCCAAAACTTGCGATTGTTGGGGGAAGTTGGGGGTTTGGAGAAGAATTTGATGATGAAAACGGTGAGTTTTCGGGTGAGGACGAGGAAATTGAGGGTTTCGTTGATGGAAATTGGGGGATTGTTGAGGAAATCGCTGGTTCCGTTGAGGAGATTGATTTGAAAGCGATGGATTTTTCGGTGTCCGTTGGCGGAATCGGGTGTCCGTTGTCGAAAACGGGGTTTCCGTTGAGGAAAATTAAGGCTCTGACGAAGGAATTTTTCCCTCTGACAAAGAAATCGCCGGGGCCGAAGTGGAATTCTTCAGCCCCGGCGAAGGGAATCAGGATGATGTTGGGGATTTTCCGGGCGGGTCAGCCGAGGATTTGGTTGAGGACGTAGGGCAGGATGCCGCCGGCGTTGAAGTAATCGACTTCGGCGGGGGTATCGAGGCGGACTTTGAGCGGGATTTCAAGCGTGCTGCCGTCGGCCTTGCGGGCGGTGAGGGTGGCGGTTTGCATGGGCTTGAGCTCGCCGGCGATGCCGGTGATGTCGAAGGTGGCGTCCACGAGGTCCTTCACCTTGTCGTAGTCTTCCTTGTGGATGAAGTTGAGCGGCAGCACGCCCATGCCGATGAGGTTGGAACGGTGGATGCGCTCGAAGGACTTGGTGATGACGGCGCTGATGCCGAGCAGGCGGGTGCCTTTGGCGGCCCAGTCGCGGGACGAGCCCATGCCGTAGTCTTCGCCGCCGATGGCGATGAGCTTGGTACCTTCCGCCTGATAGGCCATTGAGGCGTCGTAGATGAAGGCGGGCTTGGCTCCGGCTGCGGCGGCGATTTCACGGTCGGGGGCGGCGACTGGGGAGGTGCCGAAATACTGGGTGTAGCCGCCTTCGACGCCGGGGCACATCAGGTTTTTGATGCGGACGTTGGCGAAGGTGCCGCGGGTCATGACGCGGTCGTTGCCGCGGCGCGCGCCGTAGGAGTTGAAGGAGGCGGCATCGACGCCGTTATCCAACAGATATTTGCCGGCGGGCGAGGTGGCCTTGATCGAGCCGGCGGGCGAGATGTGGTCGGTGGTGACCGAGTCGCCGAAGATGCCGAGCGGGCGGGCGGCGAGGATGTTTTCGCTGGCGCCTTGCTTGGTTTCGAAGAATGGCGGGGACTGGACGTAGGTGGATTTCAGGTTCCAGTCGTAGGTCGCGCCGGTGCTGCCGGGGATCTCCGCCCACTTCGGGTTGGCGGTGTCGACGTTGCCGTAGAGTTTTTGATAGACGGCGGGCTTGAGGGCGGCGTCGAGCTGCTCGCGGATTTCCGCCTGGGTCGGCCAGACGTCTTTGAGGAAGACCGGGTTGCCGTTTTGGTCGTTGCCGATCGGCTCGCTGGAGAGGTCGAGATCGACGCGGCCGGCGAGGGCGTAGGCGACGACGAGTGGCGGACTCATGAGGAAGTTCGCCTTGATAGAACCATGGACGCGGGCTTCGAAGTTGCGGTTGCCGGAGAGCACGGAGGTGCAGACGAGGTCGCCTTCTTTGATGGCGCTCTCGATGGCCGGGTGAAGCGGGCCGGAGTTGCCGATGCAGGTGGTGCAGCCGTAGCCGACGGTTTGGAAACCGAGCTGGTCGAGCTCCTTGGTGAGGCCGGTGGCGTCGAGGTAGTCGGTGACGACGCGGGAGCCCGGTCCGAGCGAGGTCTTGACGTAGGGAGCGACGGTTAGTCCGAGGGCGTTGGCCTTTTTCGCCAACAGACCGGCGGCGAGCATGACGCTCGGGTTGCTGGTATTGGTGCAGGAGGTGATGGCGGCGATGAGGACGGAGCCGTGGGCGAGTTCGGCGGAGCAGGGGCCGTCGGGGAAGAAGTCTTCAACGGCGTCGGGCGAGGGGCGGTTGGCGACCATCTCGACTTCGTTTTGCGAGCCGCCTTCGAATTTCGCGTGGTTGGAATCGGTGGAAAGCAGCGAGTCGATGGAAACGCCGGCTTTTTCCTTCATGGTGATTTTCACGCGGCGGTCGCGTTGGTCGGCGGCGAGGCCGAAACCACCGGCGGAGGCGGGTGCGGTGAAGAGCTCGTTGAATTTGTCGCGCAGGGCGGGGACGTCGATGCGGTCTTGCGGGCGCTTCGGCCCGGCGACGGCGGGGACGATGGTGGCGAGGTCGAGTTCGAGCTCGTCGGTGTAAACGCAGTCGCCCTTGTCGGGGATGCCGAAGAGGCCTTGGGCCTTGTAGTAGGCTTCGACGGTTAGGCAGAGTTCCTCGGAACGGCCGGTGCCGCGGAGGTAGTTGATAGTTTCGTCATCGACGGGGAAGAAGCCCATGGTGGCGCCGTATTCGGGGGCCATGTTGGCGATGGTGGCGCGGTCGGGCAGGCTGAGGGCGGTGGCGCCGGGGCCGTAGAACTCGACGAATTTGCCGACGACGCCGTGTTTGCGGAGGATTTCGGTGACGCGGAGGGTGAGGTCGGTGGCGGTGACGCCTTCTGCCAGAGTGCCGTGCAGATAGACGCCGACGACTTCGGGAACGAGGAAAGTCACAGGCTGGCCGAGCATGCCGGCTTCCGCCTCGATGCCGCCCACGCCCCAGCCGACGACGCCGAGGCCGTTGATCATGGTGGTGTGGGAGTCGGTGCCGACGAGGGTGTCGGGATAGTAAACGCCGTTTTTGGAGAGCACGCCTTTGGCGAGATACTCGAGGTTGACTTGATGGACGATGCCGACGCCGGGAGGCACGACGGAGAAAGTTTCGAAGGCTTGCTGGCCCCATTTGAGGAACTCGTAGCGCTCCTGGTTGCGGATGAACTCGATGGCCATGTTGCGGTCGAGGGAGGCTTGGGAGCCGGAGAAGTCGACTTGGACGGAGTGGTCGACGACGAGATCGACCGGGACGAGCGGCTCGATTTTTTCCGGGGCGGCGCCGCGGGCGACGGCGGCGTCGCGCATGGCGGCGACATCGACGAGCAGAGGCACGCCGGTGAAATCCTGGAGGACGATGCGGGCGACGGTGAAGGGGATTTCATACTCGCCGGGGGCTTTGGCGTTGTAGTTGGCGAGGTTTTTCACGTCCGCCTCGGTGACCTTGCGGCCGTCCACGCAGCGGAGGACGGATTCCAAAACGATGCGGATCGAGACGGGCAATTTCGAGAGATTCGGGAAACCTTGTTCCGCGAGGGCGGGGAGCGAGTGGTAATTTCCTTGGGCGCCGGAGCCGGTGGTGAAGGTGCGGAGTGTGTTCATGAGTGGATCGTAGTGGAAAAGCCGATGGGGCTGGAATGCGGCGGAGGTTATTGGCGGCGGGGGATTTGTCAAAATCGTTCACCCGCAGAGTGAAGGTTGATTTCCGGGGTTGAGTGGCGGGGGTGAGTATGTAGCGTCCGCGCATGCGAACCGGATGGGATTGGATGACGATGACGCTGTGCGCTTGTTTGATGGTTTCATGCGCGGGGACGGGCACCACGCCGATCGTCGAGAACATCGAAGCAGGTGACGAGCCAGCGGAGGGTGGAATCGCCGAGGTTCCGAATCCGAGCGCCTCGATGGCGAAAAAGAGCGGGAAGTCGCTCGAGCAAATTCAACGCGGCCACGAAGTTTACATGCTCAAATGCGGGGAGTGCCACCGCTACGAGCTGCCGCAAAATCTCGATGTGGACGAGTGGCAGGACACCGTGCCGAAGATGATCAAGCACGCGGGACTGGATCCGGCGGACGAAAAGGCGGTGCTGGCCTACGTGGTGGCGGTGAAGACGGAGCGCGGGGAATGAGAAAAGGCCCCGCGGGATTGCGGGGCCTTTGGCTGAATCGTGAAATCGGATCCCGCGGGATCAATCGTATTTCGGCGACGCGTGCTGGTTGAAATAACCGTCTGTGAGATACATCGTGCCGGCGTAATCAGGCAGCGGTCCGGCGTCCGGAGGGAGAGGAATGTTGCCGACGGTGGCGTCTTCGGCTTGCGAGTAAGCGATGCTCACCGGGGTGCCGACTTTGACGAGACGGAAGAATTTCGGCGCGAGATTCTCGTGCATCCGGATGCAGCCGTGGGTGCAGGGCTGGTGCTTGATCCAGCCGGTGTGGAAGCCGTAGTTAGGTTTGAACTCGCACCAGTAGGGCATCGGCGTGCCCTTGAACGACCAGCCGGGAGGACGGCTGCTGAGCATGGTCTTCTTCACGTTGCTTCCGCTGTAAGCGTAGCCGTGGGTGTTGGCGCGGTGTTTGTGTTCCTTGTTGAAGATGGTGAAGCTTCCGGACGGGGTGGTGGTTCCCGGCGCGCCGACGGAGACGGGCATGGCGAGCAACATTTCGGAACCTTCCATCACGTACACCCGTTGTTTGCTGAGCGAGACTTTCACCCGGACGTTGCCGGGGCTGGCAGGAAGCTTGGTCGGGCGGTCGTAGGCGTGGTAGGCAGAGAGGCCCGAGCCACCGGAGGAAATATTGGAACAGGAGGGAAACAAGGTGGCCGCACAGACTGCGGCGGCGAGTGCGAGAAGTGATTTTGAATTCATGGCGTTGTGATCAGGCGGGAGGATTGCGATCGCTTGGAAAAATGCAAGACATGGTGCGGGTGAATTGCTCAGCGGATGCGCTCCCAGGAATCCACCCGGGAATTGACGAACCAAACCGAGGCGACGCGGTAGGGGATGTAGGCGACTTCCGGACCGAAGCCGTAGCCATAACCCGGATAACCGTGGTGGCCGTAAGGACCATATCCGTATCCATAACCGCCGTAAAAGGTGGAGGTGTAAACGGGACGCGAGCCGGCATAATCCCAGCGCTCGGTGCGTTTGGAATCCTTGGATCCCTCGAAGCGGCGGGACGGGTAGCCCCAGGCGAGCATCACGGCGTCCGGAGACATGCCGCGGGCGACTTGTCCCCGCTCGACAAGGCTTTGGTCCTTTTTAGGCAACGCCGCGAAGACTTGCGGGTTTTGCGCGATCCGCGCTTGGGGCGTGGAGGGGACACAGGATGAAAAAGCGAGGCCTGCCAACAGTGCGGTGAGTAGTTTTTTCATGGTGCTGAAGCTACGCCAAATCAAGCAGTCACGCAACGTCGGGCAAGATGATTTTCAAGAACGGGTGAAAGGGGCTTGCCAATTACGAATCCGACGCCGCAATCTTCGGGCGAACATTTCCCCGATTGAAACATGTCCGAACTTCTTGAAAATGACGATCTCACCGCCGCATTGAAAAAATGCCCCGAGTGGGACTACGAAAAAAAAGCCATCACCCGGACCGTTGAGTTCGAGGAATTCATGGATGCGATTGATTTCGTCAACGATCTCGCCGAGATCGCCGAGGAGGCGCAGCACCACCCCGACATCACCATCAAGCACACCAAGGTGACGCTGAAACTAACCACCCACGACGCCGGCGGCGTGACGGAGCTCGACGTCGAGCTCGCGCAGCGGGTGGACAACCTGGTGGACTGATCCGCGAAACGCGTTCGATCAAGCAGGGTCGCCCGTCCGCGGGTGGTCCTGCTTTTTCGTTCAGCGGGGGAGCATCAGCTCGTCGTCCTTCATGCCTGTTAGCGCGCCGAGACCTTTGACGAGGCAGCGCAGGGTGAAGAACAGGAAGATCATGATGGGCACGCCGATGACGGCGAATCCCCAGCCGGTTAGCTTGGCGATGATCGCGTTGTAAGTTTCGAGCGCGTCGATGGCTTGGGCGTTGAACCCGAGGAAAAACCATTGCGCGAGGACGAGGTTCAGCAGCGAGCTGAGGAAGAAGGACGCGGCGAAAAGCTGGGTGGCGCGGAGGAGCAGGCGCTCGTAGTCGGCTTGCGCGGAAATCGCGGTGACGCGGTTTTCGATTTTCGGGATGTCGAAAATCGAGTCGTTATAAAGGAAGACGCGGATCAGCGGCGTGGCCGTGCGGTGTGAGAACAGGATCGCGACTCCGAGCACGAGCGGGATGAGCGCTTCCTTGATGCCGAAGAGCAAGCCGGCGTTAGGTTTCACCGTGCCGTTTTTGTTCCAGAGATAGACGGTCAGACCGCCGGATAGTAAAACGGAAACCAGACCGAGCGCCGAGAAGAAGTTGCCCTTGCGGGTCTTGAGGTAATACCAGGCGCCGTAGCCGAGCGGCAGCGCGAGGGCGAGGATCATCGCCTTGAGCGGGCCGATGTGCCAGGGTCTGGCGATTTTGCCGAGTCTGGCCTGCAGGTCGGGGTCCTTGCTGAGGTAGCTGAGGATCAGCACCGGCACGATCACGTTGACCAGGATGTTAGCCAGCGGGTGCTCATTGGGTGTTTTCGGATCGGGCATGAAATGAAGGGGAAGGGGAGCCGCCGCAAGGGCAACAAAAGGGCGGCCTCGGAAAATCCAAGGCCGCCATGTTGGATGAATCAGACTTTTCCGAAAATGGTCTGACCGGTGGAGCGGAGATCGTCGCAAGCGGTTTTCATCCGCTCGCAAAGGCTGAGTTCTCCTTTTTTCAAATAGGAGCGCGGGTCGTAGCTTTTCTTGTCGCCGACTTCGCCGTCGATCTTGAGCACGCCCTCGATGTTCTGGCACATGTGGGTGACGATCGGGCGGGTGAAGGCGTATTGCGTGTCGGTGTCGATGTTCATTTTCACGACGCCGTAGTCGAGCGTTTCGCGCAGGTCGCTCTCGGAGGTGCCGGAACCGCCGTGGAAGACGAGGTCCATTTCCGCGGCCGCGCCGTGCTTGTCCATGACGGCTTTTTGGCCGTCGCGGAGGATGGATGGCTTGAGCTTCACCGCGCCTGGCTTGTAGGCGCCGTGGACGTTGCCGAAGGTGGCGGCGAACAGGAAGCGGCCGATCGGCTGGAGCGCTTCGTAAACTTCCACCATGTCTTCGGGCGTGGTGTAGAGTTTTTCGATCGGGAGACCGGAAGTATCGTGACCGTCTTCCTCACCACCGACGCAGCCGGCTTCGACTTCGAGGATGATGCCGAGGTCGGCGCACTCCTTGAGGAGGGCTTTGGAAATTTCGAGGTTTTCCTTCAGGTCAACGACCGAGCCGTCGAACATGTGGGATTGGAACAGCGGGCCTTTGCCCTCCGCGATGCGCTTGCGGGAAGCTTCGAGCAGCGGCTTGAGGAAACCATCGACCTTGGCCGGATGGCAGTGGTCGGTGTGGAGGGCGATGAGGACGTTGTGTTTTTCAGCGAGCAGGTGGCAGGCCTCGGCGAGCACGATGGCTCCGAAGGCGGCGTCTTTGACCGAGGTGCCGGATGCGAACTCGCCGCCGCCGGTGGAGACTTGGATGATCCCGTCGGATTTCATTTCGGAAAACGCGCGCAGCGCACCGTTGATGGTGGGCAGCGAGGTGACATTGATGGCTGGATAGGCGTAGCCACCCTTTTGGGCGGCGTCCAACATGGCGCGATATTGTGCGGGAGTTGCAATTGGCATGACGAGTGTGTGCTTAGACGCGCGGCGGATTAACGACAAGCCAGAATCGAGGAAATCCTTGGATCTGCCCGGCTTGTGGCTTGCCAACCGCCGCCCGGCGCGATTGTTTCTCGTCCAACCCGATGACCTCGTCCGAATCAATTGTCTGCAAACCAACGCCTTGGTTTCTCTTCCGCGCGCTCGTGATGCTGCTGATGTTCGGCGTTTTCGCGGTGTTGTTTTATATCGACGGCTCGACCGGGTATCGGAAGAAAAACGAGATTTTCTACCTGCACAAGACGTTCCAAATCGCGAACGAGGAGTTTTCGAAAATGAATTCCGGCGGCGCGCTCACTGCCGAGGCGTGGAAAAGCCACGCCGCGAAACAATCCGTCGCGTTTCCCGCCGACCGTTCGATCCTGCCTGCCGCCCTCACGCTGCCGATGCCCTGGCCAGAAATCCTCCATGACTACGAGCGGATGAAGCCGCTGCAATGGAACATCCTGTGGCGCGAATACACCCGCGAGCGCGGGCTCGGCGCAACTCCGTCAGATCATCCTTATGACTCCGGGAAAATCAGCGAGCAATGGATCGTCTGCGGAATTTGCGCCATGCTGGCCGGAGCCGCGGCGTTTTTCCTGATCCGCACGCTGGGGCGCTCGATTTCGGCGGATGCCGAGGCGGTCGTCACGCAACAAGGAAAACGGATTCCATACGCGGATCTCAAGACGCTCGATCTTCGCAAATGGGACACCAAGGGGATCGCTTTCATCGACTACGAGGGCGCTTCCGGGAAAGGCCGGATTCGCATCGACGGCCTGACCTACGGCGGTTTCAAAAAGGACAACGACGAGCCCGCCGAGCGCCTGATGCGCCAGATCCGTTCGCGGTTTTCCGGTGAAATCATCGAATACGCCTCCGTCACCGACAGCCAATCCAAGGACAACGTCTCCACTCCTGGCTGATGATTTCGGCGGGTCCCGTGCTTTTCCACTCCCGATTCGTTTTCGAGGTTGCCAAGCCGGGTCCGCAAGCGGTAACCACTCCCAACGCCAACACTCAACAATAGCAACTCATGTCAGACAAAAGTATCGAAGCCCGTGTAAAGGACATCATCGTGGACCAACTTGGCGTCAACGCTGATCAAGTGACCACCGAAGCCAAATTCGTCGAAGACCTCGGCGCCGACTCCCTCGATACCGTCGAGCTCGTCATGGCTTTCGAAGAAGAATTCGATATCGAAGTGCCGGACGAAGAGGCCGAGAAACTTCAAGCCGTCGGTGACGTGGTGACCTACATCACCAGCCAACAAGCCTGATTCCGATAGGCGAACGCTTTGCGAAAGGGCGGACTCCTGATGGGTGTCCGCCCTTTTCTTTGCATTGCGCCGGATCGGGGTGATCATCTCCTGCCCATGCACTCTCCGGACGACATCCACTACGCGCTTGAAACGACCAAGGTTCTCCGCGAACCGGACCGGCGCATCGACACCTTCGGGGAAACACGGTTCGAATTCCAGCTCATCAGCGAGCTGATGGACCGGACCAACGAAGTCCGCATCCGCACCGGCGAGGTCGAGGCCATGCGACCGCGCATCCTCCGTCCGTCCGCTTACAACGAGGTCGCGCTTGATGGATTCGACGCATCTGCCAGAGCGCGATTCGACAAGCTGGTGGACAAGCTCAAAGCCGAAGGCAAGGACCTCGCTTTCCTGCAATACGGCTTCCAGTTCAAGCGCGGCCAGGTCCACGAGGAAATCGTCCGCGACAGCATGGACGCCGTCCGCGACCGCGTGCTCGAAGACATCCGCCGCACCGGCAATCCCGCCCGCGCCATCATCGAAGGCGTGGATGACGCGTGGGAGATTTCCATCCTCAAGTTCTCCTTCGAGATGATTCTCCGCTCCCACGAAATCAACGCCTTCGATTTCAAACGCCGCGGCCTCATTTAAGCCCTCTGTTTTCGCCCATGAGCCTTTGGACGGTTTTCAAACTACTCGCCGCCTTGTGCGTTCTCGCGGTCATGGGCTTCACCGGCATGTTCGCCTATCATGTCGCCGTCGCGCCACTCGGCGGGGTCTTCGAGAAAATCATTCCCCATCCGACTGAGGTTGTCGGCACCCAGCCCGACGCCGACTTCGCCAAGATGCTCGATTCCGCCGAGCTGCCAGACATCGACCCCGGTGAGAAGGCGTTTCAAAAAGCCCACGAGCTGCTAGCCCTCGGCAAGTTGGGAGAAGCCCGCGAGAAGCTAACCGCCATCGTCAACGTCTTTCCCACCTCCTCGTCCGCACCCGTCGCCCGGCGGATCGTCGGCGAGATGAACCTCGACGACATCCTCTCCTCCACCCACATGGAGGGCAAAAAAAGCCACATCGTCAAACGCGGGAACTCGTTCCTCGGGATCGCCGCCGAATACGGCACCTCGCTCGACTCGATCATGCATCTCAACGGCATGATGGAGCTCAAAAACATCCAGCCCGGCGAGGAACTCATCGTCATGCCGCTGAACTTCCGACTCCTCATCGAGCCGCAGCGCAAAGCTCTATCAGTGTGGGACGGCGCCCGTTTCATCCGGGAATACCCGGTCATCCATCTGGATGTGCCGGGCAAACTGGCTCCTGGGAAAACCACCATCAGCTCGAAGCTGGCGGAATTGGGCGGTCATCCGGTCGCGCCGCAATCCAAAGATTACCGCGCCGCCGACAAGGTCATCCAAATCGCCAAACCCTCGCTCCAGATCCGCGGAGCAACCGAGGCCTCCGACGCGCTGCCCCACGGCGTCATCCTCCACGCCCACGACATGGAGGAAGTCAGCCTGCTCACCGGCGTCGGTAACGAAGTGGAAATCCGCTGAGCGATTTCCTAACCGCTTCAGTGGATCAAACACCAACCAGCTGCTCCCGGGCGGTCTCGCTCTGGCTGAGGTAACAGCCGGGATCGGAGCCCCAGATGTGGCCGTTGACCGCGGCGGCGCGGGTGCGGAAGCCTCCGCCGCAGAGGTTGAACCAGCGGCAGTCGCCGCAGGGGCCTTCGATCTTCGCCTGGCGTTGCTCGTTGCTGGGCAGGCCGATGGAGCGGATTTCCTCGAGCATGGCGGCGGAAGGCTCGTGCTTGCCCTCCCAGATTTCGGAAAACGGCGTCTGTTTGACGTTGCCGAGGTGGAGCTCCTGCCAGAACTGGTCGGGATGGACGTTGCCCTGGGTGTCGATGTTGGCGATGCCGCGGCCGGAGCTGTTGGCGCCGCCGCCGTTCCAGCTGAGGAGCTGGCGGGCGGCTTCGAGGTTCGGGTGGTTTTCGCGCTCCATGCGGAGGAGCAGATAGGGGCCGTCGGCGGGCTGGGTGACGGTGAGCAGCTCGCGGTGGACGCCGTCGCGGTGCCATTGTTCGACGCGCGCGATGAGGGTGTCGATGGCGTGGCGGGACTCCTCGGGGCGGAGGATTTGCAGCGCGCTGCCACGGCCGGACGGCACGAGGTGATAGAAACAGACGCGCTGGATTTCCTGCTCCTCGATGAAGTCGAGGATGCGCTCGATGTCGGCGACGGTGTGGCGGGTGAGCGTCAGGCGCAGGCCGGTTTTCTGATCGACGTCGTGACAGGCCTTGAAGCCTTCCACGGCGGCCTTGAACGCGCCTTCCTTGCCGCGGAACTGGTCGTGGATCTCGCCGATGCCGTCGAGCGAGATGCCGACGTAGGCGACGTTGGCCGCCTTGAGCAGCGCGGCTTTTTCCGGGGTGATGAGGGTGCCGTTGGTGGAAATAGTGAGTTTCAATCCGGCTTCCGTGGCGAGATCGACGAGGTCGAAAAAGTGCGGGTGGATCATCGGTTCGCCGCCGGAGAGGAGCAGCGAGGGGATTTGATAGGCGGCGAGATCCTTGACGACCGTCTGCATTTGTTCCCAGTCGAGTTCTCCCGGATAGCGGGCGGCCATGGAGTCGGAATAACAATGGACGCAGCGCAGGTTGCAGGTGCGGGTGATGTTCCAGACGACGATGGGGCGGCGTCCGCGGGCGCTGGCTTCGGCGGCCTGTCCGTGGCCATAGCGGAGTCCGTCGGCGGGTTGTTCGTGACCGGTCCAGAGGCGGGTGAGATTGATCATGGTTGAATTTGGTTATTTGCTGAGAACGAGAGATTGGCGTGGCTGGTAGACGCAGGCGGGATCCGCGGCGAAGGGGTCACCGGTGAGACCGTAGGCGCGGGAGCGGGAGCCGCCGCAGATGGTGCGGAACTCGCACTCGCCGCATTTGCCGCCGAGGGCGTCGGAATCGCGGAGGGAGATGAACAACGGGTGTTCGCGATAAATCGCGGCGGGAGTGGTGTCGCGGACGTTGCCACAGATCATCGGCAGGAAACCGCTAGGGCTGACCTCGCCGGTGTGGGAAATGAACATCACGCCGCGTCCGTCGCGGATGCCGAGCGGCGCGCGCATGCCTTGGCGGCCGGTCGCGCCGCCCTTGCCGCGCTGGGCGAGAACGCGGCGGAAGTGGTGGCCTTCCGTGGTTTTGATGGCGAAGGGCGCGCTGCCGACGAGGTCGGCCATTTCCTCGAAGACCGATTCAAGCTCGGCGGGGTCGGGCACGTCGTCGGCGCCGGCGCGGCCGGTCGGCACGAGGATGAACACGCTCCACATTTCCGGTTTCCATTCGAACATCAAATCGCGGAAGGCGTGGAATTCGTGAAGATTCGAGCGGGTGAGGGTGGTGTTGATCTGGAGTGAAATGCCGGCCTCTCTCGCGAGTTCGATGGCTTTCACGGTGCGGTCGAAAGTGCCGGTCACGCCGCGGAAACTGTCGTGGGTCTCGCGGGTGGCTCCGTCGAGGCTCAGCGACATGCGTTCAATCCCGGCGGCGCGGATTTTGTGGAAATCGTAATTCACCAAACGCGCGGTGGCGGACGGGCTGAGCCCAACGCGGATTCCCGCGGCCGATGCGCGGGCGGCGATTTCGAGCACGTCGGGACGCATCATCGGGTCGCCGCCGGTGAGGATGAGCATCGGCGGGGCCAGCTCGGCGAGTTGATCGACAAGACGAAGCGCTTCTTGCGGCGACAATTCATCGGGATCGCGCCGGTGCTGGGCTTCCGCGCGGCAGTGGCTGCAGGCCAGCGCGCAGGCGCGGGTCAGCTCCCAGAAGACGAGGAAGGGCTTATTCGCAAAGGGATCGGCAGTGGCCGGGGTCGGGCGCATGTCCATGGTGGCTGGACGATGGAGGCGCTGTCGGCGATCCGCTACGCACCGCCCCAGAAGAGTTACGCATATCTTGCCGATGTGGTTGCGCGTCGGTCACTTGCAGGGAACACTGCCGCGACAATGAGCGGTTGGACGGAAGCAACTTTGAGGGCGGCAGCCTCGTGGCAGGCATTTAAGGAGGGAAAATCCCTTTTCGACAGCGGCATGGTGGCCGACGTCAAGACCGGCGCGACCGGCTGGCAAGGCACTGTGAAGGTCGGAAAACGGCTGATGAAAGTCAGCGTCACGGTGAAATCTCCCACTGATTTGGACACCCGCTGCCCGTGTGCGGACAACCAGCGCAGCGGCTCGGTGTGCTGCCACGCCGTCGCCACCGGGCTGGCGTCGCTTGGCAAGGGCGCGCCCAAACCGGTCGTTCAAAAAACTGCTCCTCAGTCGGTTATGGCGGTTCCGTGGCAGGTCCTGCTGCCGCTCAACTGGCGCGACGCCTTGCAACGCGGGAAATTCGCCGCCACCCTGGCCGTCGCGTCCGGCAGTGAAATTTCGCCCGCCGACGACCGCTTGAACGCGTGGCTCGCCAAGGAAGGCGTGGCCAAAAAGGAAATCCTCAGCCTCAGTCTCGACGGTCCGCGCGTCCCGGCGTTTCTCGAATCGATCGCCGAGCATCCGCGTTTGGCGGCGGGAAAGGATCGTTTGCTGATCCAAATCCGCTCCGGCGAACGGCTCCAACTCAGCGCAGCGGAGCACCGGCAGGACTCGGTTCTGCTTGTTCCCGATCCCGAATCCGGCCCGTGGATCGAAATCGGCGGCTCGTTTTGGCAGATCGGCGAAGACTCGGTCGTGCGGGTGGGCGAGGGGAAAATCCCGGCGGATCTGGCCGCAGCTTTGGGCGAGCTGGCCCAAGGAAAATCCGTGCAAATCCCGACTCTCCGGTTTTTCAACCATTTGGATTCCTGGCAGGAATGGCTGCATTTCCCGGCGGATTGCTGGCTGGAATCGCTTCATTTCGTTCAGGCAACGGCGGCTTTCGAGCTCTCGCTGGAAGGTTCGCTCCAGCATTTGGAGGCCCAGCTCAGCGTCCGCTACGGCTCCGCGCCGCCGGTTCCGCCGGGGCTGGGGAAGGTGGACGGGCTGCCACGTTTGGTCGGCGCTCACTGCGAGGTCCGGGATTTGGCGAAGGAGGAAAAGGCCGCTGCCCAGCTCTCGCGGGCGGGCTTCGAGGTGGAGAACTTTTCAAGCGGCCGCTGGGTCATGAAAGGGGAGTCCGCCATCCTCGATTTCCTGACCCAATCGCTGCCAATTCTGCACAAGGAATGGACGGTCACCGAGGGCGAGCGTTTCGGCCACGTGCAGAAACAGGTCGCCGTGGTCTCGCCGAAAATCGACATCATCGGCTCGGGCGAGGACTGGTTGAGTTTTGATCTTTCATTTCAAACGAGCGATGGAGTGTCGATCCCGGCGGCTGAAGTGCGGAGGCTTTTGAGGGCGGGGAAGGGCTCCGGCGCGTCCGCTGGCGGGCGGCGTTTGGTGATCTCGGACGACATCGCCAGCGTCATCGATCCGCTCTTTTCCGACCTCGATTTGCGCCAGGAAAACGGCCATTTCATGGCTTCGGCGCGTGCCGGTGAGCTCATCCGAGAAATCCGGAATAAAATCGACAAGTCACAGACTTCAAGTAATCAGCCGATTTCATTCACATTCGATTCACCGGCCACTTTGCAGGCGGAACTGCGCCCGTATCAATCTCTCGGCGCGGGCTGGATGTTCGACCGGGTCCAGCGCTTCGGCGGAGCCCTCCTCGCCGACGATATGGGACTTGGTAAGACGGTTCAAACAATCGCTTTAATAGAACGGGTGTTGGGGCAGCCGGGCGCGGATTCCGGAGTGGTGATGGTGGTTGCCACGGCGTCGCTCCTCGGAAACTGGCGGGCGGAATTCGCCCGGTTTGCCCCGGCCCGGCAGGTACGGATTCTCCATGGGGCGAGCCGGGACGCGGAGCGAGAGAAGGTTCAGTCCGGCGATGTGATTCTCACTAGCTACGGCACGCTGGCTCGGGATTTGGCCTATCACTTGAAGCGCGAATATCGTGCCGTCGTCGTGGATGAGGCGAGCTTGATGCGGAATCCGGACACCGATCACGCGAAGGCGCTGGGGAAATTGCACGCCACTTGCCGCGTCGCGCTGACCGGCACGCCGATCGAGAACGGGGTGAAGGATCTCTGGTCGATTTTCCGCTTCATTCAGCCGGGGTGGCTCGGTGGCCGCGAGGATTTTCGGGATCGCTACGAACAACCGCTCGCAACTGGCGAATCCGCCGGGGCGGTGATCGAGCGCCTGCGGTTGAAGATTTCGCCGTTCCTGCTCCGCCGGACGAAGGAACAGGTTGCTCCGGAATTGCCGTCGAAGTTGTTCATCGATGAGTTCTGCGATCTCAGCCCCGACCAGCAAGCGGTCTATAAAGAGCTGCTCATCGAAGGCCGCAAGCGGGTGGACGCCATCGCCGATTCCGGCAACAAGGGCGCGGCGCGGATGCAAATGCTCACCGCGCTTCTCCGGCTCCGCCAGACTTGCTGCGATCTCGCGTTGCTTAAGAATGAACGATTCAATCAACTGTTGGTGGCGCGACGCTCGGCCAAGCTCCAACGCTTGTTGGAGTTGATCGAGGAAGCGGTGAATGGAAATCACCGAATGCTTATTTTCAGCCAGTTCCAGACACAGTTAAAGGAAATCGAGAAATGTATTTCCGAGCGCGGCTGGGATAGTTTGCGACTGGATGGACAGTCCCGCAACCGCCAACAACTTGTGGATAAGTTCCAGCAACCGGATGGTCCGCCCGTTTTCCTGATCAGTCTCAAGGCCGGCGGCTACGGGCTCAATCTCACCGCCGCAGACACGGTGGTGCATTTCGATCCGTGGTGGAATCCGGCGGCGGAAGCCCAGGCGACCGACCGTGCGCACCGGATCGGGCAGACGCGGCCGGTGACGGTTTACCGGCTGCTCACCCGCGGAACGGTCGAGGAAAAGGTGGTCCGCCTGCAGGCGAAAAAGCGCGAACTGGCGTCGGCCATCGACGAGGACGGCATCGGCGACGCGGCCGGTTGGAGCATGGAAGAGCTGGAGTCGATGCTCTAAATCACCCGCGACCAGAGCACCTTGAGGTAACGCGATTCCGGGTAGTTCGAGAGCGTCGGATGGTCCGGTCCGGCTCCCGTGCGGTCGAAAGTCTGCAGCCGCTTGTTCCGGCGGTGGGCGGAAGTAATCACGATTTGCTCGAACTCGCCCGCACCGAGCATGCCCGAACACGAACACGTCACGTAAAGTCCTTCCGGCGCAACGAGTTGCAGCGCGAGTTTGTTCAAATCGGCGTATTTCGCGGTGCCGATGTCGTCCTCGCGGCCGTGGATGAATTTCGGCGGGTCGGCGATGACCAGATCCCAGGTGCGGCCGTTTTCAATCATCGTCCGCGCCCAGGTGAAGGCGTCGGCGTGGGTGAATTTCACCCGCGCGTTGTTCAAGTTCGCGTTGCGCTTGGCCATCGCGATGGCCGTCTCGTCGAGATCCACGCCGGTGACGTCCTCGGCTCCGGCGAGAGCGGCGGAAATCCCGAAGCCGCCGGTGTAGCAGCAGAGATCGAGCACCGTCCGGCCCTCCGCCAGCGCGCCGAATTTCTTGCGGCTGTCGCGTTGGTCGCAGAAAAATCCGGTTTTGTGGCCTTCCGAGAAATCCACCTCGTAGCGCACGCCATGCTCGCGGATTTTCACCGACCGCACCTTGTCCGACTCCACGCCGCCGAAGCGCGGGATGCCTTCGATCCGCGCCAAATCCGTGTCCACGCCCACCACCACGCGTTTGGTGTCGAAGCATTCGTGGAGCAGCGGCAGCCATTTCGGCAGGCGCTGCCACGCCGCGAGATTGGTGATTTCCACCGACAGCACGTCGGCGAACTTGTCCGCCACGATGCCCGGCATGAAATCGGCGTCGCCGTGGATCGCGCGGTAGCTGTCGGTCTGCGCGTCGAGCTTGAGCACCCCGCGGCGGAGGTTGGCGGCGCGGCGGATGGCGTTTTCAAAGAACGATTCGTCCTCCAGTTCCTCCAGCGAGTGGCTGACGACCCGCAGCGGCATCCGCGATTTCGGGTTCCACAGGCCCCAGCCGAACGGCGTGCCTTCTTTCCCCAGCACGAGGACAAATGACCCCGGCGTCGCGTCGCGGGAAACCTCGCCGATCATCTTCGGCCAGATCGAGGGGTGGAACGTTTGATACTTGAGTTGGACAGTCGGCACGGCGGAAATACGAAGCAGCGGAACGGGAATGTCGAATGAAATGGCATCAACGTTTGCCACGCAGCCCGGATTAGGGAACGGTCCGCCTTCATGAAAATGCACCGCATCCTCGCCGAGGCCGCTTCCACCATCGCCAAGTCCGTCTTCCGCGAGCACAAGGTTCTCGACCACGAACTCGCCGCCGCCTTTGAGGAGAACCCGAAATGGGGCAAGCGCGACCGCAGTTTCATCGCCGAGACGGTGTTCGAAGTCGCCCGCTGGCGGCGCGCGCTGGGTTTCCTCGTCGATAGCGAGGAAACCACCGCCCTCTGCGCGGCCCAGTGGGTCCGGATGGGCTACGAAATCCCGGAGTGGTGGGCCTACAACGGTAAATCCGCCGAGGAAATGAAAGCCCGCGAAGCCGAGCTTTCTTCGCAACCCCGCGCCGTCCGCGAGTCCATTCCCGACTGGCTCGACGCCCTCGGTTCCGCCGAACTCGGCGACGCGTGGGACGCCGAACTCGCCGCCCTCAACCAGCGCGCCTCCGTTTTTCTCCGCGTCAACACCCTCCGCGCCACCCGCCCGGAAGTCATCGCCTGGCTCGCCTCTTTCAACATCGTTGCCACCGAAGTCCCCGGCCTGCCCGACGCCCTCGTCCTCGCTCCCGGCAAATCCCTGCCCAAAACCCTCCGCCTCGACGGCCGCGTGGAAATCCAGGACGCCGGTTCGCAGATGATCGCCCCGCTCGTCGATCCCCAACCCGGCGAGCGCGTCATCGACGCCTGCTCGGGTGCCGGCGGCAAATCGCTCCACCTCGCCGCCCTGATGAAAGGGGACGGCCGAGTTTTCGGCATGGACATCGATTCGAAAAAACTCGTCGAACTCGAACGCCGCGCCAAACGCGCCAACGCCAACAAGTGCGTGAAATCCAAGGAAATCACCGCCGCCACCACCACCGATTTCGCCGAAGTCGCCGACCGCTTGCTCATCGACGCGCCGTGCTCCGGGCTCGGCACTTTGAAACGCCAGCCCGATCTCAAATGGCGGCTCAAGCCCGCCGCCATCGACCGGCTCCGCGGCATTCAGGCCGAGTTGTTGGACAAATACACCGTCATGCTCAAGCCCGGCGGCCGGCTTGTTTACGCCACCTGCTCGATTCTGCCGTCGGAAAACCGCGCGGCCATCGACAAGCTATTGGCCAAAGGCGACTTCACTTTGCTCGAAGAACGCCCCGTTTCGCCCGCGGCCACCGGTTACGACGGTTTCTATGCAGCCGCGCTGGTGAAGAACGGATGATGGAGCGCGGCTGGTGCGAAGCCTTGTGGGGCAGGAGATTTGGGATCCGATTTCATGAGAAATGGATTAGGGGCATGTGGCTTTGGAAACCGGTATCATCAGGGGGTTGCGCTTGGAATGAAGAGCGGGATGTCGTTTTCGATTGATCCGTTTGATCACGGCTGCGCGGGTGGGTCGGACACCTTGATGCGGCCAAAAGTCCGTTGATTTGTGCCTTCCGGCACGTTGATAGTAAGCGTCCTAAAACCATCCCCTCACATTGTTGGTCCGCCTTGGGCGGTCGGAGCGCGGGCGGTCAGGCGACTTCTTCGGTTTCTGCCTTGGCCCGGCGCTCGGCGGCGATGCGGGCGGGGGTGAGCGCGGCGGCTTGTTCCGGGGTG
>CAMCCX010000014.1 GCA_945873305.1 Akkermansia muciniphila | reverse complement strand
GTCGCCATCGCGGAAGCCCTCGCCGCAGCTGGCGCGCCCGAGCACGCGATCCAGCTCATCCCTTTCACCGACCGCGAAAGCGTGGCGGTTCTGGCGGGCATGGACAAGTGGCTCGACCTCATCATCCCGCGTGGCGGCAAGGGATTGATCGAGACCGTCGTCTCGCTCGCCCGCATGCCCGTGATCAAACACTATGACGGCATCTGCCACCTCTTCGCAGACAAGGACGCCGACCAGGAAATGGCCGTCGCGCTCACGGTGAATTCCAAGACCCACAAATGCGGCGTCTGCAACGCGCTGGAAACCCTGCTCGTCCACCGCGAGATCGCGGATTCATTCCTCCCGAAAGTCGCCGCCGCCCTGCGCGCGAAAAACGTCGAGCTCCGCGGTTGCGAGGAAACCCGCAAGCATCTCGCCGACATTCTGCCCGCCACCGAGGAAGACTGGAGCACCGAATACCTCGATCTCATTCTATCCATCAAGATCGTCGGCTCGCTCGAGGAAGCTGTCGCCCACATCAACCGATACGGCTCGCATCACACCGATGTCATCGTCACCACGGATCGCGTGGCTGCCGAGCGGTTCCTGCGGGAAGTCGACTCCGCCTGTGTTTTCCACAACGTCTCCACCCGCTTCGCCGACGGCGGCGAGTTCGGTTTCGGCGCGGAAATCGGCATTTCCACCGACAAGCTCCACGCCCGCGGGCCGATGGGTTTGCGCGAGCTCACCAGCTACCAGTACCGCGTCCGCGGAAGCGGCCAGGTGAGAGCCTAACCGCCGCGCGAGTCACTTTCCGGCAGGGGCGTTCTTTTCCAGCCAGGCCTTGCGCGCCGCTAGATTTTCCTTCAGCCCGGCGAGATGGGCGCGCTCTCGGTCGAAGCCGTCATAGAGCCGGAAGAGGGTTGAGATATCCGAACGAAGGTCCTTGCGCGCGTCGTCGAGCAGTTGTCCGAGATCGACGGCCTCGTCGAGACTCGGTTGGCGGGTCGCGCCGCCGCTAGACATGGTGATTTCCGCCAGTTGCTTTTTCAGGTTCTCCGACTGGGCGTCGATCTGGCCAAGCTCCTGCGTGTAGAGCTTGCGGGCCGAGTCGGATGGATTGCGATTGGCGAGCGCGTCCTGCAACGAGCGGCGGCGCTGATCGAGGCGCTCGATGCCCTCGCGGATAGCGGTGTTGATTTCGTCGCGCTGTTTTTTACCTTGGACGCTGTCACGGCGGCTTTGCTTCCATTCCTCACTGATCCGTGAGTTTTCATTGTCGTAGCCATCCCAGTAGGAGCCTCCGTCGGACTCGTATTTTTTCACATCCTCATGGCCGGGAAACGACTTGCTGAGCTCCACGATTTGCGCGATCCGGTTATTGATCCGTTCGTCGAATTTCCCGAGATCGCCCAGTGCGGCGTCATCGCCTTTCCTGATCCGCTCGCTGATTTCCCTGCGCTTGGCCGCGTAGAGGTCGATGGCGCGCCTGAGGCCATGGATCGCGTCCAGTTTGATCTGGGAAACCTTTCTTTTCGAGTCTTGTGAGTCGGTCGTGTCTGCCAGCATTTTAACCACGTCGTCCAAGCGCTTTTCGATGCGACCGTCGAGGGTCGCGATGTCCTGGCGGAGTTCCGCCAGGCGTGATTCCCGCTGGGCGATGTGGGACTCCAGATTGACGACCGAAGCCTTGCGAGCCTCCAAATCGATGGCGGGAGAGGTTTGTCCGGAACCGATTCCGAAGGTGGAAATAAACACAGCGCCCGCCAACGGAAGGAGATTGAATTTCATGCGCCGCACAGTGGCCTCATCCCACCCCCGGTGCCAAGACGAAAACTAATACAGACCGAGCCATTCCAGAAAATCGAAGCCTCAAGTGGCATGATTTTGGCGAAATTTGAAATTTTACTGGCATGATTCGGATAATCGTGCCATAAAAGCGGTGGTTTTGGCATGATTCGGAAGCAATCATGCCACTTAAGCCGTAAATCGTGCCACTTCAAATTCCAGCCCACGAATTCGATCATCTGCTCCGCATCATCGCGGGGGGCCCGTCCGGCGCGTCCGTTAAAGAGCTGCTGGCAATTCCCGCCCTTGGATTCCCCAAGCGCACCTTGCAGCGGCGGCTCGACCAACTCGTCTCCGAAAATCGACTCGCTCCCAAAGGCAAGGGACGCGCCCGGCGTTACCTCGTCCCCGAACCAGATCATTTCCCGACGACCTCCATGGTGCGGGAAGAGCCGCCCGTTTACAAAACCCGCAATGACTGGCTGTCACCCGCAGCCCGGGAAATCCGCGCGGTCATCCAACTCCCCGTTTCGGAGCGGACACCCGTGGGCTATCAGGGGGCGTTTCTCGATGCCTATCAGCCCAATCACACGTTCTACCTGCCGGAAAGTTTGCGGAAGGAACTCGAAGACCTCGGCCAGGTCGGGTTGAGCGCGCTTCCCGCCGGCACCTACATGCGGCAGGTGATGGACCGCCTGCTCATCGATCTCTCGTGGAACTCCAGCCGGCTCGAAGGCAACACCTACTCGCTGCTAGAAACCCAGCGGCTGCTTGAAATCGGCGAAGACGCCGAGGGCAAAGCCACCCAGGAAACGCAGATGATCCTCAATCACAAGGCCGCCATCGAGATGCTGGCCGACGAAGCGGGAGAAATTGATTTCAACCGCTACACGATCTGCAATCTCCATGCCCTGCTGTCCGACAACCTGCTGCCCGATCCCGGGGCCAGCGGGCGCGTGCGTTCGCGGCCGGTCGGGATCAGCGGGACCGTCTTTCATCCGCTGGAGGTGCCGCAACAAATCGAGGAGCGGTTCGAGCAGATTCTGGTGAAGGCGGCTGCCGTGCGGAATCCGTTCGAGCAGGCGTTTTTCGCGATGGTGCATTTGCCTTACTTGCAGCCGTTTGAAGACGTGAATAAGCGGGTTTCGCGGCTGGCGGCGAACATCCCGCTCATCCGTTATAACCTTTGTCCGTTGTCGTTCGTGGATGTGGATTCGCACGACTATATCGGCGGACTGCTAGGCGTTTACGAGTTGAACCGCGTCGAGTATCTGCGGGACGTGTTTGCCTGGGCCTACCGCCGGTCTTGTGCGCGCTACTCGGCGGTGCGGCAGTCTTTGGGCGATCCCGATCCATTCCGCCTGCGTCACCGCGCGGTGATCGGGAATTTCGTGCGGGAGGTCGTGCTGGGGGTGATGAACAAGCGCGTCGCCGCGAAGTGGATCGCCTCAGAGGCGGTGAAGGTCATTCCGCAAGCGGAGCGCTCCAAGTTCATCGAGGTCGTGGAAACCGAGCTCGGTTGCCTGCATGGTGGAAACATCGCGCGCTACCGGCTCAGGCCTTCGGAGTTTGACGCGTGGAGCAAAGGTTGGAGCTGAAAGGCATCGAGCCAAACTAACGCTTTGCTGTTCCCGCCGCGTCGAAGCAGATTTGCAGCGAGTGGGAAATACCGGGAAGCCCCGCGACCCAGCCGATGAGCGCCCAAGGCAGGCTGAGGTGTTGCAGCGCCATCGCGATGGCCCGGACCCCGTCCTCGCGCCGGCCGGACGATGGATGATGCCAGGTCACGCGGAGCAGTGGCGGGCCAGTCCAAACGTTTGCATCGCGGAGCTCGAGCCGGTGTGGTTGGCGGAGTTGGAACCACCGCGCGTCCTCGGAGCAGGGGCCACAGCGGTGATTCGGCCAGAGTTCGCATGGCTCGCCGATCCGGGGCCGCCAGCGCGGCCACCACGCCCGGACCGCGTGATGATAGTTCGACCAATCCGCCCCGAAACGACCCCGCATGTCCTGATTTTCCGACCACCGCGCGAGTCCTTCCGAATAGACAACGCCTATCAGAGCGAGAATGGCGGGCCACGGACTCAGGAGAAAAATGGATTCCAGCAGAAGCAACGAAGTCATGGAAAGTTGCATCGGGTTCCGGACGAACGCGTAAATCCCATGCGTCACGAGCCGGCGGGGCGGGTCGAGCGGAACCGGCGTGGCGTGGTGGCGGGTTTTGGGATTCGGGGTTCAGCGCTGGTTTGTCCTGCATGAGTTCCATGTTTTCAGTAAATTCTGAAAATTCAAGAAGAATTTAGCACCGTGCTGACGGACCTGCGGCATCCGGGAATGATTGATTCGAAGTGGACCAAGCGGCGCGGTCCGGTGATGCTCACGGCATGAAAAGTGGCTCGGGATGGATGCGGATCGCGGCGGCGGTGCTTAGCGGCTTGTTGGTGGCGGGGCTGGTTCCGCCGTTTGATTTCTCGGCGTTGGCGTGGGTGGCGATGCTGCCGTTGCTTGCGGCTTTGAGCTCGGTGGAGGGAAAGCGCGCGGGCTGGACAGGATTTGCCCTTGGGTATTTGGCGGGATTGGTGTGCTGCCTGATCCAGCTCCGGTGGCTGGCGGTGGTGTCGCCGCTCGGGATGGTGCTGCTGCCGCTGTATCTGGGGATTTTCTGGGGGCTGTTCGGGGCGTTCGCGGCGAAGCTCGGGAAAGCGGAAAGTGCCGGGGCGAGTTTGCGGGTGGCGTTCTGTCTGGGCGCGGTGTGGGCCGGACTGGAATGGCTGCGGGGCTGGTTGTTCACGGGCTTCGGCTGGAACGGGCTGGGCGTGGCGTTCCACGAGGCGCGGGTGATGGCGCAGGCCGCGGATCTGCTGGGCGTGGCCGGGCTTTCGCTGATGCTGGTGTTTTTCCAGTCGGTCGTGGCGCAAGCGGGCCGGCAGCTGATCCTGCGCAAATCCGGAATCCGGTGGGATCTGGCGGTCGCGGCGTTGCTGGTGATTTCCATGTATGGCTACGGCAGGGCGCGGATCGCCGACGAGGAACGGGCGGAATCGGTGCGGTTGAAGACGCTGCTGGTGCAGATCAACATCCCGCAGGACGCGGCGCGGGTGTTGTGGACCGACCTGCAGGTCCACCAAGCCTATGAGGACGAAACCTTGAAAGCACTCGATGCGATGAAGTCGCCGCAGGGCGAAATTTCCGCCAAGTGGCCGGACTGGGTGCTGTGGCCGGAAAGCGCGCTGACGGGCCGGATTCTCCGCACGACCGACGGCGGGTGGGGGACCTGGCAGATCAATCTCGACACGATCGCGCAGGTTCGCACGGCGGGTCCGTTTTCCCTCATTTACGGCGTCAACGAGTTGGAGGCGGAGAAATCCGGCGACCAACTGGTGATGAAAACGAAGGGCCGCGCCTACAATTCCATCGCGGTGATGTCGCCGTCAGACGAGCTCCAGACCTACCGCAAGCGGCATCTGGTGATTTTCGGCGAGACGATCCCGTTTGTGGACTCGATCCCGTTTTTGAAAAAAATCTACGAGCAGCAAGCCGGAGTGGAATTTGGCGGCTCCTTTACGCCGGGCGACTCGGTCGAGCCGCTGCCGATCCCCGCAGGCGGGACGGTCATCGGCGCGATCCCGACGGTCTGCTTCGAAGACACCGTGGGCCGGCTGGTGCGGAAATTCACCCGGTCGGGGCCACAAGTGATCATCAACGTGACCAATGACGGCTGGTTCAAAGAGTCCCCGGCGGCGGCCCAGCATTTCGCCAACGCGCGCTTCCGCGCCATCGAGTTGCGGCGGCCGATGCTGCGTTGCGCGAACAGCGGGGTCAGCGCGGCGCTCGATTCCACCGGATCTGCCGATGATCCGAATTCCTGGCAGCAGCAGATTCTGACGGATGAAAAGGGCAGTCATTTCACTCGCGGCTCGCTGCTCACTGAGCTGAAAATTCCCCTTCGTCCGAGCTTTTCGCTGTTCGCGGTGATCGGCGATTGGGGGATCCTCGGACTGGCGGCGACGGGGCTGGTTTTGGCGGTTTTCAGCCGGGAATTCAGGCGGTAATGCCGGAAAATTAGGTCCCGACTGGGCTTTTTTGCTTGTCGCATCGGCTCCGCCTGCTTGGTTCCACGGGAATTCGCCAGCTCTTCGCGGCGGAAAAATGGCGCTTCGGCATGCAATCCGCTTTCGGTCCGCACGCGCCTTTCCTCTAAATTTCTCATGATTTTCCCTGAAACGTTCTCATCTCCTTTTGAAGCCAATCCGATCGACCGCCGCCGCGTCATCGGGGGTCTCGGACTTGCCGGCCTCGGATTGCTCGTTCCTTCCACATCGGCCAGCGCCGCCAGTTCTCCGAGTGGTTCCGCGCCGAAAGTGACCGTCCAGACTCAAGCCCGCCAAGGCGTTCGCCCGGAAAGCCCGCGGCTCGACCTTTCCGGAGTGCCCGAGGAATGGGCGCGGAAACAGGGTTCGTCGCTGCCGGAATACAGCCGCTATCTCACGAATCTGAGACTGAAGAGCATCTCGCCGCAGCAGGTGATCGAGGCTCATGCCAAGTCGCACGGCTCGATTTGGAACACTTTGCCGCCAAGAAACTGGTGGACGCGGATGGGATACACGCTGCGCGTCGCCGACCGGATCGCTCTTGAAATGAATGTCAGCGAGGTGGAAATCATTTCCGCCTACCGCTGCCCGGCCTACAACGCGCATTGCGACGGGGCCAAGTCCGGCTCATGGCACCAGGCGAACGTCGCCGTGGACGTGAAATTCCCGGCGCGCGCCTCCCAAGTGGCCGCCGCGGCGCGGAATCTGCGGAGCCGCGGCCTCTTCAAAGGCGGCGTCGGCGGTTACTGGAATTTCACCCACATCGACTCGCGCGGCGAGAACATGGACTGGTGAGCTTCCGCTTCCTTTGAAAGCTTCACTTGGAAAAGCAGAACGCCGCCCTCCCCCCCGGAAAGACGGCGTTCCTTTTTTTGCCGTACCGCGACCCTCACTCGCGGATCTCGGGCAAACTTTATAAACACATAACCAACACCCGCAGTATTCCCCAGATTTTCAGGATCGAAAGCGGTGTTATGCCTATTTTCAGGTAGGTAAAAATACCTACATTTGCCGGGAATGCTCAATCCACCAAACCGTGCTGCATCGCGTAGCGGGTGAGTTCGACATTGGACGACAAGCCCATTTTCTCGGCGATCCGGCTGCGGTAGGTGGCCACCGTTTTGGCGCTCAACGCGAGATCGGCGCTGATTTCCTTGATCGATTTGCCCATCGCGATGAGCCGGAGCACTTGGAGTTCGCGGTTGGACAGCGCTTCGTGGGAAGTGGCGGCGGATTCGCCGGCGAGCGCGCCAGCCAGTTGCTCGGCGAGCGCCGGACTGATGTAGCGCCGGCCCGAGAGGACCCGCTGGACCGCGGTGACCAAGACGTCCGCCGCGCTTTGTTTGGAGACGTAGCCCACGGCGCCCGACTTGAGGGCGCGCAGGGCGTAGTCCTTTTCCAAATGGCTGCTGATGACGAGGACGGGCAATGTCGGCTTCTCGACCTTGAGCTCTTGGATCAGTTCGAGTCCGTTGCGGCCGGGCATGTTGATGTCCACCATCGCCAAATCCCAAGGCTGCTTCATCACCGCCGCAAGGCCGGTTTTGGCGTCCTCCGCCTCGCCGATTTCCACACCTTTGAAATGCTCCTGCAGCAACGAAGCCATGCCGCGCCTCACAATGGCGTGATCATCAATGATCAGGATTTTCATGGAGTGAATCGAGTTGGGTCTGGTCCGGCAAAGGCAGCGTCAAGGTCACCTCGGTTCCTTTTTCCGGGTGGCGGGCGAGAACCACATGGCCGCCGACGTTTTCAGCCCGCTCGAGCATCCCGATCAAGCCGAGCGAACGCGGATCCTCGACGACTGACGGATCGATGCCCTTGCCGTCATCATGGACCGTCAGCACGAGCACGTTGTCGCTCACGGAGAGCGCGGCGTCGACTTTGCGGGCTTCCGAGTGGCGGGCGACGTTGGTCAGGGCTTCCTGGAAAATCCGGAACACCGAGGTGGAAATTTCCGGCGGCAGCGCGGGCGGGACATCCGTGATTGCGATGGAGCAAGGAATGCCCGTGCGGCTGGAAAACTGCTCGGCTTCCTCGGTAAGGGCGGCCGCGAGTCCCAGATGGTCCAACGCGCTCGGACGCAGGCCGGCGGAAATCCGCTGGACCGAGGCGATCGTGGCATCGACCAGATTGGAAGTCTCCACCAGCTTGTCGATGATCGGGTTCAAAGCGCGCTCGTCGCGTTCTTCGAGACGGCTTTCGATCAAACGCAGCTGCATCTGGATGCCGGTGAGCAACTGCCCGAGCTCGTCGTGGATTTCGCGGGCGATCCAAGTGCGGTCCTTTTCGCGCAGCGACTGGACGTGTGAGGAGAGCTTGCGGAATTTTTCGCGGGCTTGGTCGATCACCGTGACGCGTTCCCGCTCGGCGTGACGCCATCCGCTGTAGGCGTGCCGCAACACCAAAAATAACAGAATGGCGGTGGTGATGACGAAGTTCAGCCCCTTGAGGGTTTGGATGAAACCCGATTCCGCTTCATCCACGGTGGACTTGGTCAGGACCAAGTCGGATCCCACGATCCAGAGGCTGGCGGCGATGAAATAGATCACCACGATTCTCACCTCCGGCAGCGACCAGCGACGTCGGGGGCGAGCTCCGTGCACCTGCTGACTGTGCTCGGAAGCACGGTCAGACCCGATGGTGACGATGGTTTTCACTCTTCCATCCAATAGCTCACGAAATGGACGAGGTCGAGCGATGAATTGAAAGACCCGGCCGTCAATAAGGTCCCCGGATGCGTGCGCCGAACTCGCGCTGATAGAAGTGACGCAAGGGCTCGTCACGATCCGCTCAAGTTAAGGATTGTCACATTCGAGCTAACACGGCATCTAAACGCCATGGTTCGTTACCGTCCAAATGTCGCCGCATTGGTCGTGAACTCAGCGGGCAACCTGCTGATTTGCGAGCGCTGGACGATTCCGGGCGCGTGGCAATTTCCACAAGGCGGAGTCGATGCGGGCGAAACTCTCGAAGAAGCGCTGTTCCGCGAGGTCCGCGAAGAAGTCGGGCTGGAGGCGAAACACTACGAGGTGATCGACCGCCGCGAAGGCTACCGCTACCTTTATCCGCAGGGCGCGCGCGGCAAAAAACTCCGCAAGCACGGCAGCCACGGCCAGGAACAAACCTATTTCCTCTGCCATCTGAAGGCGGACGCGCCGCAGGTCAACGTGCGTCAAAAACAACCGGAATTCCGCGCTTACCGATGGATTCTGCCGGTGGAATTCGACCTCGACTGGCTGCCCGCCTTCAAGCGCGACGTTTACCGGGAAGTCATGCGGGACTTCTTTCAGGTCGAACTCTGACCGAGGCCGAGGAGCAGCGCGAGCGCGCGGCGGGCGAATCCGATCCGGCACTTCCACGGGCGCTCCGGGCGGACGATTTCCCAGCCTGATTTCTCCGCGATGGCGGTGAGCCGGGGCGACGGGTTGACGACGGTGACGGAGTCACAAAGCGCGAGCATCGGCAAGTCCGCGCAACTGTCGGTGTAGCCATGGCAATGTCGCAACTTGCCGTTTTCGAAATACGACGCGGGTAGTATTTCCTTCAAGCGCTCCACCTTCGCCGCGCCCTTGTTATTTTCCAAATCCGGGAAAAACGCTCCCAGCTCGACGGGCGTGCCGAGCGTGAGATCGAAGCCGAGTTCGCGGCCGATCTCCGCCACGTAAAACTCCGGGCTGGCGGAGGCGAGGATCAGGAAATGGCCGGCGGCGCGGTGGCGTTCCAGCTTTCCGCGCAGCTCCGGATAGATCGCCGGCATCAGCGCCGCCGCGAATTCCCGCGAGTAACCGGCGAGGGTTTCGCGGTCCATCCGCCACAAATAACTGAGGAAAACCCGCTTCATTCCGGCCGCCTCCAACAGCCCCGCCAACGGCAGGAACGCCAGAAATACCGGCAAAAAAATCCTCCGCCACGGCTCGCGGCGAACGACGAAATGCCGGAATAACAACTGGCAGTCCCAGGCAATCAAGGTGCCGTCGAGATCGAACAAGGCGATGCCGGCGGGCGGAGTTTCGGAAATCGAGGCAGGCACGCGCCGAACATCCCGCCATCCGGGCCAACGATCAAGATTCGACTGTGAAAGTGTCCCGGCTGTCTCAGCCGGGAGTTAATGGCAGCACGACGGAAGCTCCGGTTTCTCACTGGGCGGCGTGCCGAAAAATTCCGCGGGGATCGTGCCGTGCAGGCGGACGGCGAGCACCAACGCGGCGACGAAAGCGAGCCCGCGGCGCAGGCGGCTCATCGCGAGTGGGGTGAGCTTTGCCCGGATGCGGTGGAACTGGTGCTGCGCGAGCCACAGCAGCGGCACCGTGCCGAGGCCGAAGGCGAGCGTGAACTCCGCGCCCTTCGCCGCGGAGCCGGCGAGCAGGGCCGCGCCGAAAACCAGATAGAGCGGACCACAGGGCAGGAAAGGTGTTAGCAGCCCCATCGCCGAGGCCCCGCCGTAGGCGGAGAGCTTGCAGGCCTTGAAGCGGGCGCGCGCGGTGAGGCGGTTGAGGATGGCCGGGCGCGGGACTTTTTTGTCCAAACCGAACGCCATGACCAGCAACACGCCGACCATCACCCACGGCAGCAAGACGGCGGGCGAGTTGAAAAACCACTTCAGCGGCTGCTGGCCGAGCGCGCCGCAGAGCGCGCCGATGAGGCCGTAGGAAACGAGCCGCGTGCCATGATAGAGCGAGGCGGCGGTGAGTCGCTCGCCCTCGGATTTCGCCAGCGTGCCGAGCCCGCACGCGATGGGTCCGCACATGCCGACGCAGTGGAAACTGGTCACAAGTCCGGCGGCTAAGGCGGCGACGGTAGTCATCAGCGTTTCACTTCAACCTGTTTTGGCGCGAATTTCACCGCCACGGAGATCAGCGTGGACCACGCCGTTAGCAGGACGAGGAAGGCCAGCACGACATAGATCCAGGGATGGCGGGAGACGAATTCTGAGATGGTTTTCATCGGTGGTTAGGGCTTGGGGATGGATTGCGGATTCGGGCCAAGAAAGCGGGCGGTTTTCTCCAAGACGACATCGCCGGGGTCGGCGTGGACCTCGATGACGATGTCCGAGCTGCCGGTGTAGGCGGCGAGCGGCGCAAACACCACGCAGGTGCGCGACATCTCGCTGAGCGGCGCGATGGAGAACGATTGCTCGGCTCCGCTGAGCTGATAGCCCGCCGGGGTTTTCTGGCCGAGGTGGATGGTGATGCTGGCGGTTTGGTTGCGTTTGTTGAAGACGCGGACTTTGTAAATGTTCCGGACCGAGCTGGCGTCGCTGAAGAATCCGGCCCCGCCGGCGCGGGAAATCGTCGCCGTGAACGGCCGCGCCTTGTTGGAGGCGACGAGCGTGAGCGCGCCCAGTCCGAGCACGGCGAGCGCGCAATACGCATAGACGCGCGGGCGCAGGTAGCGGCGCTTTTTTCCCGCGAATCCATTGAATGAATCATAACGGATGAGCCCTTTCGGCCGCTCCACCTTGGTCATGATGTCGTCGCACGCGTCGATGCAGGCGGTGCAGCCGATGCATTCGAGCTGGAGGCCGTTGCGGATGTCGATGCCGGTCGGGCAGACTTGCACGCAGCGGCGGCAGTCGATGCAGTCGCCCTCGGCCTTGCCCTTCGCACCGCGGGGTTCGCCGCGCTTTTCGTCGTAGCCGATGTTGATGGTGTCGTCGTCCGTTAGCGCGCTCTGGAGGCGGCCATATGGACACATGATGATGCAGAATTGCTCGCGGAAATAACCGAAACAGAACCACAGGACGAGGGTGAGGAAAAGCACGACGCCGAAGGCGGTCGCGTGCTGCAGCGGACCCTCTTGCATGAAGCCGTAAAGCCGCTCCAGCGAGACGAAGTAGGAAATGAAAACATGCGCGATGGCCGCGGCGATGACCACGAAGATGAGATGCTTGGTGACGCGCTTGGCGATTTTCCCAACCGTCCAGGGAGCCTGCTGCAGCGCCCGGCGCGCGGTGGCGTCGCCCTCAATCCAGCGCTCGATGCGTCGATAGACATGATCCAGAAAGACCGTGTAAGGACACGCCCAGCCGCACCAGATCCGGCCGAGCAGCGAGGTGATGAAAAACAGCGCGAAGCCCATCCCGCTGATCGCGAAGAACATCACCCACAAATCCTGGGGCACCAAGGTCAGGCCGAAGAGGTGGAACATCCGGTTTTCCACGTCGAGAAAGACCGCCGGATTACCGTTGATCGGGATCCACGGCAGCAGCACGTAAACGACGATGAGCAGCAGCCCGACGATGCGCCTCGCCAGCGTCCACCGGCCTTTCACGTCCGCCGGATGAAGGAAATAGCGCGAACCATCGTCATTGATGGTGGTCACGGAGACCAGATTCGGTGATTTGGGCGCGGCCATGAAAGAGTTTGGGAAGATCGCAGCGGCCTGTCCACTCCGCTCCGCATCGCCTATGCAAGACCACGCAGGAAATGCCCGGCGCGCTTTGATCTATCAAACAATTTCCCGGATGGGCGCAGCTTGATTTCGATGAGACCGGAGAGCGCGAGCGGATCGAACTCCGCGGGCAGCGGAAATTTCAATTTGGGGGTTGTCATCCCGCCGCGCATGAGGATAGTAAGCGCATCTTGATTAAAGCGATCAAAGTTTCGATGCCACCATTTGGCACTGCGGATACCGGCGACGGGCCGGGAATTCGCCCCCCGGCACCCGTCAAAACACCCCGCAAAATCACCCACAACGATGATTCATCGCACCGAGGAAGGTCAGTCCGCATTGTTTGAAGAAATTCCAGAAAACGGAGGCGGCACCCGAAAGAAGCGAGCGTCCGCAGCTTCTCCCATCGCCAGCGATTTCGGCCTCACGGCACCCTCGCAGCTCGTGAAAAACTATGTGCTAGACACGAATGTTCTCCTGCACGACCCCGCGGCCTTGGAGCGGTTCAAGGAAAACCACCTCTGCATCCTTGTCGACGTGCTCGCCGAGCTCGATAAATTCAAGTCCGAGCAAACCGAGCGTGGAGCCAACGCCCGCCGCGTCCATCGCCGCCTAACAGACATGTTTTCCTCTTCGGAACAAGTCACCCATGGCGTGACCACCGAAGGCGGCGGCACCGTGCGTCTGGTCATCTATGATCCCGCAAGCTGCCCGAAAAACTCGGATCAGCTCAACCGCTTCCACCGGGTTTTCCCCGATCGCGAACGCGTCGACCACCGGATTCTAGCCGCCTGCCTGCTGCTCATGCAGTATAACCAGGCTCCCGTCGTCCTCGTGACGAAAGACATCAACATGCAACTCAAGGCCCGCGCCGTCGGGATCGAGTGCCAGGACTATCTCAACGACAAGGTCGATGCCCGCGAGGTTTCAAACTACGAGGTACGCCGTGTCGAAGTCGATCCGAGCGAGCTTCATCGTTTCGCCAGCACCGGCGATCTTCCGATCTCGGAAGACCGCATCCAAGGCGTGGCGGTGAACGAGTATGTTTTGTTGGGCGCTGGTGAAAAGCAAACCATCCCAGCCCGGCTCTCGGCAGACGGGCGTTTCGTCCGCCTGAATATTCCCGAGGTTTTGAAAATCCCCGACGGCCAATCGCTCAAGCCACTCAACCTCGGCCAGCGCTGCCTTATCGACGCGCTACTCAACCCGGACATTTCCCTCGTCACCTGCTATGGCCACGCCGGCACCGGCAAGACGTTGGTCGCCGTCGCCGCGGGCCTGCACGAGATGTTCAACCGCAAATACAACGGAATCACTGTGAGCCGTCCTGTCGTCTCGATGGGCGATCAGCTCGGTTTCCTGCCGGGTTCTCTCGATGAGAAAATGCGTCCGTGGCTCCAGCCGATCCATGACGCGCTTGATCTCCTGATGCGTCCAACCATTCCTCTTGGTCCGCGCCGCAAGCAGCAAAAGCCGGCGGGTTCCGCGCCCGCGACAGTGAAAAAGCCTTACGAGCTTCTGATGGAGCAGGGCATTCTGGAAATCGAAGCGCTCTGCTATATCCGCGGACGCTCGATTCCTAACCGCTTCTTCATTCTCGACGAAGCCCAACAGCTCACGCCGCAGGAAGCGAAAACCATCGTCACCCGCATGTCGCGCGATTCGAAACTCGTTCTCGTCGGCGATCCGGCGCAGATCGACAATCCTTACGTGGACAGTCGCAGCAACGGACTCGTTTACACGCGGAACCGCCTCAAGGGCCAGCCTTTCGTCGCGCACGTCGCGCTGAACCGTGGCGAGCGTTCCGAGTTGGCGGAGGCCGGCGCGCAGTTGATGTGACCGGCGCGACTAAGCGCCGCGAGAGGCGATGTGGGCGAACTTGTCGTCGATGAAGCTGAGGACTAACTCCTCGACCGCTTCATTCTTCAAGCGTTCCACGACGTCCACGGAGAATCCGCGGGCGATGAGCTGGCGGGCGTTCACCGGATCGATACCGCGCGCGCGGAGGTAGAAAATTTCCTCGTCACTGATCTGGGAGGAAGTGCTGCCGTGCGAGCATTTCACTTGATCGGCGTTGATCTCGAGGCCGGGCATCGAGTTGGCCTCGCAGGTATCGCTCATCAGCAGATTGCGGCAGGTCTGATAGGCATCGGTGTGGTGTGCGTCCTTGTCCACGAAGATGAGTCCGGAGAAAATCGTGCGCGAGTTGTCGTAGAGCGAGTTTTTGTAGAGCAAGTCCGAGTAAGCGCCTTCCGAGACATGGTGCTGGAACGTGCGTTGGTCGTATTCCTGCTCGTGGGCGGGGATGGAAACCGAGAGCATGTCCGAGCGGGAGCCAGGGCCTTCGAGGCGGGAGAGCGTCTCGTTGCGCGCCCAGGAAGCGCCGGTGTTGAGGATGAAGCCGGTGGCCGAGGCATCGCGGAATGCGGAAGTCTCGTTGATTTGGATGACTCGCGTCACTTCGTTGAACGCTTGGATCGCGACGTAATCGAGCTTGGAATTCTGACCGGCGGATAAATCGTTGACCGCGATGGCGAGGCCGGGTTGGACATCGTCCGCCGAGCGGAAAATATCGACCACGCGGACTTTCGAACTCTTTCCGGTGACGACCAGCGTGTGGGGAAAGATGACGGTGTTGGCTCCGGAAATCCAGTGATGAACTTCGATGGTTCCGTCGATTTCGACCTTGTCGGAAACATGGACGAACAAGCCGTTAGTCAACGACGCTTCGTGAAGCGCGCCGAACTTGGCCGACCCGAGGCGGGTTTCCTGCTTCATGAAGTGCGCCTGCACCAGATCGCTGTGGGAGACGAGCGCCTCGGCGAGCGGGAGGCAGATGACGCCTTCCGGGAGATGGGACTCCACATGCACGAGCTCGTCGTTCACGAAAATCAGTTTCGCCGCCGGCGCTTCAAGGCCGGTGGAGCGGGCGATCAAATCATTCGCCCCACTAACCGGAGTTTTGTGGAACGAGGAGAAATCGAGCTGCTTGATGCTGGAGAAGCGCCAGGTCTCATCGCCGCGTTTCGGCGCGGGAGTGGCGAGAAAGCGCTGCCAGGCGGACTGCTGGCGGGCGGCGAACCAAGCGGGTAGATAAGCCGGGGTCTCCGGAGCGGTGGTAAGCATGGACGGTGGTGAATCGAGGGTGAGGCTCATTGAAAAAGTCAGTTGAAGTTTAGCCTACGGAGCCTTCCATTTCCAAATCGATGAGGCGCTTGAGCTCGACGGAGTATTCCATCGGGAACTCGCGGACGAGGTCGTTGATGAAGCCGTTGACGGCGAGCGACATGGCCTGGCCTTGGTTGAGGCCGCGCTGTTGCATGTAGAAGAGCATGTCCTCGGAAACCTGGCTCACCGACGCCTCGTGCTGGGTGGCGTGCTGGTTGCCCTTGACCGTGATGGCCGGATAAGTGTCGGTGCGGCTGTGGCTGTTGATGAGCAGGGCGTCGCACTCGGTGTTGTTTTTGCAACCCTTGAGATGCTTCGGAATGAAGACCTGGCCGCGATAGGTGGAACGGCCCTCACCGACGGAGATGGATTTGGAAACGACGTTGGAAGTCGTGTCGTCAGCGGCGTGGATCATTTTCGCGCCAGTGTCCTGATGCTGTCCGGTGTTGGCGAGGGCGATGGAAATGACCTCGCCGCGGGCGCGCTTGCCCTTCATGACGACGCCGGGATATTTCATGGTTAGGCGCGAGCCGATGTTGCAGTCGATCCAGCGGACTTCCGCGTCTTCCATGGCGATGCCGCGCTTGGTGACGAGGTTGAATACGTTGGACGACCAGTTTTGCACGGTGACGTATTGAATCTTCGCGCCCTTGAGTGCGACGAGTTCGACCACGGCGGAGTGCAGCGTGGCGGTCTCGAACTTCGGCGCGGTGCAGCCTTCCATATACATCAACTCGGCACCTTCGTCGGCGATGATGAGCGTGCGCTCGAACTGGCCGAAGTTCTCCGAGTTGATGCGGAAATACGCCTGGAGCGGTTGCTTCAACTTCACGCCTTTCGGGATGTAGATGAACGAACCGCCGGAGAAGACGGCACTGTTGAGCGCGGAAAATTTGTTGTCCCCTGTCGGGATGACTTTGCCGAACCACGGGCGGAAAATCTCCTCGTGTTCCTTCAGGCCTTCGGTGGAGTTACAGAAGATGACGCCTTGTTTGGTCAGCTCTTCCTTCACATTGGAATAGGCGGCTTCCGAGTCGAACTGGGCCTCCACGCCGGCGAGGAACGCGCGTTCCTGCTGGGGAATGCCGAGACGTTCGAAGGTTTCCAAAACGTCTGCTGGCACGTCGTCCCAAGAGCGCTTCGGCTTCTCGCCGTCAGATAGATAATAGCGGATGACGTCGAAGTCGATGGCTTCCAGATCCTTGGTCGCCCAGTTGGTGGGCATCGGCTTTTCCAGGAATGTCTTGAGCGCCTTGTGGCGGAACTCACGGACCCAGTCGGGATCGTTCTTCACATCGGAAATATAATCGACCGTCTTCGAGCTCAGGCCGCGGCCGGCGTCGAACTTGTTGCGCTCGGGGAACGTGAAGTCACCCTTGGTGCGGTCGATGTCGATCGCCTCGCGGGTTTCATGGTCGAGAACGTCTGTGGTGTCGTAGGACATGATGATGAAGTGTTAGTCTCAGGCGAGGGCGGGCTCCTTGAGGAACTCGTAGCCGTCTTTTTCCAGTTCCAGCGCGAGCTCGGGGCCGCCGGAGCGGACGATGCGGCCTTCCGCCATGACGTGCACGTAGTCCGGCTTGATGTAGTCGAGCAGGCGCTGATAGTGGGTGATGAGCAGCATGCCGCGGTCGGGCGAGCGCATGGCGTTCACGCCCTTGGCGACGATCTTGAGGGCGTCGATGTCGAGGCCGGAGTCGGTTTCGTCGAGGATGCAGTATTCCGGTTCGAGCATCATCATCTGGAGGATCTCGTTGCGCTTCTTTTCGCCGCCGGAGAAACCTTCGTTCACGGCGCGGGCGGTGAACTTGCGGTCCATTTCCAACAGATCCATCTTCGAGTAGAGGTTCTTGTAATAAGCGACGGCGTCGATGTCCTCGCCCTTCGGCAAACGGGCCTGAAGCGCGGCGCGGATGAAGTTGGCGTTCGAGACGCCGGGAACTTCGGATGGGTATTGGAACGCGAGGAAAATCCCGCCGCGGGAGCGCTCATCCACGGATTTTTCCAGGATTTCCTCGCCGTCCTGAGTGACGGATCCGGATGTCACGACGTAGCCCTCGTGGCCGGCGATCACTTTGGAGAGTGTGGACTTGCCGGATCCGTTAGGACCCATGATGGCGTGGACTTCACCCTTTGGGATGTCGAGGGTGACGCCTTTTAGAATTTCGGTGCCGTCTTCGAGAGTGGCGTGGAGGTCTTGGATGTGCAGGCTCATGTGTTGGAAAATTTGAGATTTGAGATTTGAGATCAAAGGGAGGCGAGTTTGCCTCGGAGGGTGATTTCGACGTCGTCGATGACGGCTCCGGGCGGGAGGTTGAGGACGTCGGCGAGGCTGATGCCGGGTTTGAAATCCACGTCGTGGATCACGCCGGTGGTGGCGTCGTGAAAATGCCCATGCTCGCTGAGATTCGGGCAGTAGCGGGACGACTCGCGCTCGAAATTCACTTGGCGGATGATGCCGTGTTGGACGAGCGCTTCGAGGCAGTTATAAACGGTGGCCAGCGAGATGTTCGGCAGTCGGTCCTTCACCCGCATGAAGACTTCGTTCGCGGTCGGGTGGTTCCGCTCTTGCTGGAGAAGGCGGTAAACCTCGCGGCGCTGGGCCGTCATTCTCAAGCCGGAGATCTCGTCGGGGATCTCCATTTCTGGGGAAATTTCTGGGGCTTTGCTGACCATCGCGGCGGCAAACTAGAGGCGAGCCGACCGATATCAAGAACTATTCCAATTATAATTCGGGCAAATTTCAGCCGTCCGAATGATCAAGCTCGCCGATCCCCGGATGTCTTGCTTGCTTGGGGAATGTCTGCTGTCGGCTTTGAAATCGTCTTCATTTTTCTGCTTCTTTTGCTCAACGGACTGTTTGCGATGATTGAAATCGCGGTGGTTTCCAGCCGGAAATCGCGTCTGCGCCAGTGGGCGGAAACGGGCGACACAAAGGCCCAGGCCGCGCTTGATCTCGTCGAATCGCCCAACCGCTTCCTCTCCACGACGCAAATCGGCATCACTCTGGTGGGCGTGCTGGCGGGCGCGTTCGGCGGCGCGACCCTGGCGAAATCCCTCGCTTCGGCGATCTCCCACATTCCCTGGATCGCGTCTTGGGCGGACGCGCTGGCCGTGAGCCTGGTGGTGAGCGCGATCACTTATTTCTCGCTGGTCATCGGCGAACTCGTCCCGAAACGCATCGGCATGGGCAATCCCGAAATGATCGCGCGAGTCGCCGCCGGTCCGATGGCGCGGCTGTCGCGGGTCGCCTCGCCGGCGGTGAAATTGCTCGGCTTGTCCACGGATCTGGTGCTTGGCGTGCTGCGGGTCCGCCCTGCGGAGGAAGCCGCCGTGACTGAGGAGGAGGTGAAAATGCTCGTCCGCGAGGGCGAGCGCGGAGGGTCGCTGATCGCCGGAGAATCCGAAATGGTGGAGGCCATTCTCGGGCTGGACAGCTTGTGCGTGCGCGACCTGATGGTTCATCGCGGGGAGATTTGCTGGCTGGATGCGGCGAAAGGCCGGGACGAAACCAGCCTCGCCGTCTTGCGCAGCCATCACAGCCAGTTCCCGGTTTTCGAAGGACGGCGGGACAATCTGCTAGGAATGCTTTCTATCAAAGACCTTTTCGCCGCGCACTACGCCGGCCATGACGGCGGGCTCAAGAGCTTGCTCAAGCCGCCGCTGCTGGTGCCTCCCACCCAGCCGCTCAACCGGCTTTTGGAAACATTCCGCAAGAGCAATTCCACCATCGCCCTCGTGGCCGACGAGTTCGGCGGCATCGCCGGATTGATCACCCTTCACGATGTCATGGAAACCATCATCGGCGACTTCGATTCTAGCAAGCCCGCGAGCCCGGACGCGGTTCTGCGGGAAGATGGCAGCTGGCTGGTGGACGCGATGATCCGCATCGATGAGCTGGAAGAGCTCTTCCCGGAACTCCCGCTGGAAGCCGCCGACGAGCGCGAATACTCGACTCTCAGCGGCTTCATCCTCCAGTCGCTCGGGAAAATTCCCGCCACGGGCGACCACTTCACCTCCGGTGGATTCCGGATCGAGGTGGTTGACCTCGACCGCAACCGGATCGACAAGGTGCTGATTCGTCCGCCCGGCGCTTCTTGATTACCGGGACTTCTGCCAGAGATAGACCCAGCGCTCGGAGACGCACTTGCCGGTCTCGTCCTGCAGCTCGCAGGTCATGTCGATGTCGTTCAAATCCTTCGGTGGATCGAGCACGAAAAACGCACGGAGCACCTGCGGCATGTGGAGCTTGTCGCTGCGCCCGAGGCCGGCGGGAAGCGCGTCCACATTCGGCATGCTGATGTCGCTCAGCCCGACATGGAGGATCTTCACCGCCTTTTGATTCACCGTGACGACCGGCTTGAGTTTCGAAATGTCATCCCATTTCGGGTCGCCGACTTTGAGCTCGGGCTGCAGCGGCTTCGCGAAATCGATGGCCATCAGAACCTCGTCCGGTTTCTGCACCGGCGTCCCGGAGCGCGTGGCGCGGACGGTGAAAAGCCCGGACGGCGCGGGATCGCGCATCCAGCGCAGACGATAGTGGAAACGAGCGGCTTTCCCGACTTCCAACCCCGGCTGCGGCTCCCAAAGCAGAATCACATTGTCGTCCGTCTCGTCGCGGGTCGGCATTTCGATCAAATGAAGTTTCCCAAGGTCGAATCCCTCGACCGGCTCCACCCGCACACTCGGGCGGTTGTGATAGAGAGCCTCCGGATCCTGATAGGAGTTGAACGAGCGGTCACGCTGAAGCAGCGACCACGAGCGCGGCTGCTCCATCGTAAAGACGCAGTGGCGGAACTCGCCTTTGGTCGTTTCCAGCGGCCGGTAATGAAGATTTCCGCTGCCCAGTTCCATCAGAAGTCCGTCGCTGTCATGCACCTCCGGGCGGAAATCATAGGGCTTGGGATGCGTGCTTTCGCCGAACCAGAACATGCTGGAAAACGGCGCGAGCCCGAGCTGTTGGACCGGACGGCGCAGCGTGATTTCCGCCACCACCTCCACGACCGTTTCCGGTCCCGGAGTGATGGTGAACTGATACGCGCCCGCCACGCTCTCGCCGCTGAGAAGCGCGCTGACCTTGAGCGTTTTCGAACCATTCTCCGGCTTCTCCAAGTGGAATTCCGTGAAATCCGGGAACTCTTCGCCCACGCCCGGCAGCCCGCTGTTGATCGAGAGTCCGCGCGCGGAAAGCCCGTATGGCGCGTCCTTCGGAATCGCCCGGAAATAGCTCGCGCCCATGAAGACCAGGAACTCGTCCATGTAGTCCGCCGTGTTCAAATGCGTCCGCGCGCGCCAGCCGGCGTAACCCGGAGGAGGCGGCGTCCCGGCCGGGATTTGCTGTTTCCCGTAATTGAAAAGACTCAGGTCGAACTTGAGTGGTTCCGATTTCCCGCCGCTCACTTCATGCAGCGCCACCATCTTTTTCGCGGTCCAGCCGGGGTGGAAGAAATCGATGGAGAACGGCCCCTTTTCCTTCGCCCACAGTCCGGAATCCATTTGGAAACGGATGTCGCGGTGCTGGTCGTAATTCAGGTTTTTCCAGAAATCCGCCAGTTCCAGCTTCGACGCGGCATACGGCGCAACCGCCATTTTGCGGGCCTTGGAGCACAGTGCCTCAAATGAAAAATCCTCCGCAGCAAATAGCCCGGCCGAACCAACCATGAGCACGCATCCGACAAGCGGAAGAGGAGAATGAAAACGCATGGCGCACCCATGCCAGACATCTGCCCGCTTGGCAATAGCGTGGGGATCATGCCAAAGGAAACCAATCCGCCGGGCCGTTTCCCGTGGTTGACCCCACCGGGAGCCATTGCTAGCGTCCGCGCCCCGTCATGAGCGCCGCCCCGAATTACAAAGACACCCTGACCCTCCCGCAAACGACATTTCCGATGCGCGCGGATCTGGTGCAGAACGAACCCGCCCGCCTCGCAAAGTGGGAAAACGACGGACTCTACGAGAAAATCCTCGCCCGCCGCCGCGCGCAGAATTCCCCGGAATTCATTCTCCACGACGGCCCGCCGTTCGCGAATGGCGACGTCCACATGGGCACCGCGCTGAACAAACTGCTCAAGGATCTGGTCGTGAAATCCAAGACGATGGCCGGTTTCACCGCGCCGTTCGTGCCGGGCTGGGACTGCCACGGGCTGCCGATCGAGTTCAAGGTGGTCAAGGAAGCGGCCGGCTTGGAGCCTGCGGAAATCCGCCGCCGCTGCACCGAGTTCGCCATGAAATATATCGACATCCAGCGCGGCTCGTTCCGCCGGCTCGGGGTTTTCGGCGATTGGAACAGCCCGTATCTGACGATGAATCCCGACTACGAAGCGAGCATCTTGCGCGTCTTCGCGAAGCTCGTGGAAAACGGCAATATCTACCAAGCGAAGAAGCCGGTCCAGTGGTCCTACGGCGCGCAAACCGCGCTCGCCGAGGCCGAAGTGGAATACGCCGACAAGGAAAGCCCGGCGATTTTCGTCAAATTCCCGCTCGTCTCCGGCGAGCTCGCGGGCCAGGCCAGCATGGTCATCTGGACCACCACGCCATGGACGCTGCCGGCCAACCTCGGCATCGCCGTGCATCCGGATTTCACCTACGTCGTCGGGAAATTCATCAAGGACGACGTGGTCGAAACCTTCGTCATCGTCCGCGAACTCATCGGGGCGTTCACCGAAAAAACCGGCTATGCGCTGGCGGAAACGATCCGTGAAAGCAAGGGTAAGGAATTCGAAGGCTTCGAGGCGGGGCACCCGTTTCTGGACCGCACTTCCAAGCTCATCCTTGCGAATTTCGTCACCACCGAGACCGGCACCGGCGCGGTGCACATCGCTCCCGGCCACGGAGCGGATGACTACGTGGCGGGCCAGCAAAATGGCCTCGCCGTGCTTTCTCCGGTCGATAACGAAGGGAAATTCACCGAAGAAGCCGGCCTCGCCGAACTCGTCGGCATGCATGTTTTCAAATCGAACGCCCGCATCATCGAGATCCTCGCGGAGAGCGGCCACTTGCTCGGCCAGGAAGTTTACAAGCACTCCTATCCGCATTGCTGGCGCTCGAAAACGCCGATCATCTTCCGCGCCGTCGAGCAGTTTTTCATCTCGCTCGACACGCTGCGGGGCAAGGCGCTAACGGAGATCGACAAGGTCGAGTGGCTGCCCGCCTGGGGCCGCAACCGCATCTACGGCACCGTCGAATCCCGCCCGGATTGGTGCATCTCGCGCCAACGCACCTGGGGCGTGCCGCTGCCGGTGTTCTTCTCCGAAAGCGGTGAAGTCATCATCTCGTCCGAGCTCGCGCTCAAGGTCGCCGACCTCGTCGAAAAGGAAGGCACCAACGTTTGGTTCGAAAAATCCGATGCCGAACTCGCCGCGCTGCTAGGCCTGCCCGCCGGGGTGAAAAAATGCCGCGACACGCTCGATGTCTGGATCGATTCCGGCTGCTCGCACGCCGCCGTGCTCGACGCGCATCCGCAGCTCCATTGCCCGGCCGATCTCTATCTGGAAGCCACCGACCAACACCGCGGGTGGTTCCAAAGCTCGCTGATGCTCAGCACCGGCTACCGCGGCCACGCGCCTTACAAGACGGTGATGACCCATGGTTTCGTGGTCGATAAGGACAAGAAGAAGATTTCCAAGTCCGACGCCGCCAAGTCGGGTAAACCTACCGACGCCGCGCACTTCTACAACCAATACGGTGCCGACATCGTCCGCCTGTGGGTTTCCTCCGTGGACTGGCAAAACGAAGTTCCCTTCGGTGAAGACCTCTTCAAGCAAGTCGCGGAACCTTACCGCCGCCTGCGCAACACGCTGCGGATTCTGTTGGGAAATCTCGATGGATTTAAGGGGGATGGACGTCCCGTCCATTCATACACGTTGCTCGACCGCTGGATCCTCGAGCGCCTCCACTCCGTCACCGCCGAGTGCCGCAGTGCTTATGAGGCCTACGAATTCCGCAAGGTCTTCAACTCGCTCAATAATTTCTGCACGCACGATCTCTCCGCCATCTACATCGATGCGACCAAGGACCGGATGTATTGCGACGCCGCGGATTCCCCGCGCCGCGCGGCTTCCCAAGCGGCGATGCATGAGATTTTCACCAGCATCGCCAAGCTGCTCGCGCCCATCCTCGCCTTCACGGCGGACGAGGCTTGGGAGCACGCGGCTTTCACCAGCGGCACCATCCACGAGCAGGATTTCCCCGAGGCGAATCCCGCGTTCGCGCCCGGCGAGGCGACGAAGCAGGTGGCCCGGCTATTTGAAATCAAATACGCCATCCAGACCGCCATCGAGGCCTGCATCCAGGCCAAGGAATTCACCCGCAACAACGAGGCGGACGTCGCGCTGACGATTCCCGCCGGCGACGCGGCGCTGCTGGAAATGCTCAACGACCGCGCCTTCGCCACCGAGTTCTTCATCATCGCCGGCCTCACCGCCACGCTCGGCGACGAGCTCGCCGCCACCGCCCGCAAGACGGACCATTCACTTTGCCCGCGCTGCCGCAAGCACGAGCCGCTAGTGGAGAGCGGACTTTGCGAGCGCTGCGACGACGTTTGTAAATAGGTCTTATACGACCCATAAGACCTATTTGCCCCATGACTTTTCCCAAGCTCCTGCTCTTCCTCACCCTCCCGCTCTACGTGCTCGACCAGGTCACGAAGTTCTGGACCATCGGGAAATTCCCGCCGCCGTGGTCGGATCAGGCATTCGATCTGCCGGTCATTTCAAACGTCTTCCACCTCGTCCGCGTGCACAACCAGGGCGTCGCGTTCGGCTTCGGCAACGGCACGGCATGGGCACCCGTCGTGTTCCTTTTCGTGCCGATCCTCGCGCTGACGATGATCCGCATTTTCTGGAAAAAGGGCGCGTTCAGTCATCCGCTCTCCAAGGTCGCCGTCGCCCTGCTACTCTGCGGAATTTTTGGAAATCTCACCGACCGGTTGGTCCAAGGATTTCTGTTGGACGAGTTCAAGTCCGCCAGTTTCTGGCACCGTCTGTCAGAAGGCTATGTCGTCGATTTCATCGCCATCAAGCTTCCTCTCTACGACAAGCTCATCCCCTCAAGCGGCGGCTGGTGGCCGGCCTTCAACGTGGCGGACTCGTGCATCTGCATCGCCGCGTTTCTGCTATTCATCGGCGGCGTCCGCGACGAGCAGCTCGCGAAGAAGAAGGCGCAAGCCTGAGGCAGAATGTGTCCCGGCTGTCTCAGCCGGTTCTTCGGGGTCCGCTCCCGGCTGAGACAGCCGGGACACTTTTTTCAAAAATCTTCCCTTTGGATTTCCCGATCTTTCGCGGCTGGCTACTAAATACACCGTAGTTTTCGGATTGACGCTACCACATGCAGTCTTAGGATCCGCGACGTTGCTTCTCACATCTTTCCATGCGTTGCGTCCAATGTGGTTCTCTCAAAGACAAGGTCCTCGATTCGCGATCGGCGAAGGACGGGACCTCGATCCGTCGTCGCCGCGAGTGCCTGAAATGCGGCTATCGCTACACGACTTACGAGCAGATCGAGCGCACCGAGCTGCGGGTGGTCAAGCGCGACGGGACCCGCGAGGCGCTCAACCGCGAGAAGCTCATGAGCGGGCTGATCAAAGCCTGCGAGAAGCGCCCGGTGCCGATGGACCGGCTGGACCGCGCGGTGGAGGAAATCCTAACGGACCTACACAAGGACCACGTCAGCGAGGTGCCGTCCGCCATCATCGGCGGCAAGGTGATGGACAAGCTCCATCAGATCGATCCGGTCGCCTACGTCCGTTACGTTTCGGTTTACCGCCAGTTCGAGGACGTCAACGAATTCATCCAGGAGATCCAGTCGCTCTCCCGCCGCGCCGCCCGCGATCCCTTCCAGCGGCGCTTGTTTAAAGACTGACCGGTTTTTTCACCCACCCCAGCTGTTTCACCAATCCCCCACCCACTCGCCTTTTTCTTCCAAAGAACTCCCCTGTGATCTCCCTCATCGGCAATCGACCTGCCCTCCAAATCGGACGCTATCAAGTGATCGATTATGACACCGCGTGGCTGGATGTCGCCTTGGAGAGGGCCGCCTTGGCGGCGGATCACGAGGATTTCCCCTTCGTCGCCGACATTCGCAGCGGCATCGTGAAATATTTGGAAACCAAGTGCCCGCTCAAGCTGTTGAGCCTCGAAGAGCTGTTTGAGCGGATGCGGAAAATGTTGGTGAAGATCGGCTGCGAGCGCATCGCCGAGAAACTCGAACCGCTCGCACCGCCGGTCACGGTATCGCTCGTCCGCGCGGCGATGGAGGCGGGAAACGGTTTCGAGCTGGCGTTCTTCGAGACTCTCCGCTTCGAGCTCGGCGACTTGCGCACCGCGGGAGCCGAGGAAATCCACTTCATCGGCCTGCGCGAGAGCTCGATGGTCCTGCGCGGCTCGGCCAAGTGGAACAAGCATTGCGAGGCGCTTCTCGCTGAAATCCGTGGCTTCCTCAACGCTTGGGACCGCGACCAGCCGAAAACCACCCGCCAATTGCGGCTCTGCCTGGAAGGCGAGTATTGAGGTCCGCGCCATCTCTGGCAGCGTCGAATGATGGGCAAGAACGGCGGGATCACTGCGCGGGCGTCCAGTTTTCCAACGAGCTGCTGAGCGCCTCGCGCACGGGGCGGATGTGGATGCCGGCTCCGGTGAGTTTGCCGGTGTCCATGATGCAGTTGGAGCGGGGAGTGATGGCCCCGGTGGCGTAGAAATCCGCGTCGCTCTCCCAGAAGGAAAATTCGCGGGCAGGCTTGAGGACGGATTGGATCATATCGAGAACCTCGGTGGTGGAAATGTATCCCGGATTGGTGATGTTATAGGTGCCGAAGGGGATTTTATGAAGCCAGCTGTCGAGGCAGGCGTTCACATAGTCGGCGCGGTGGGAGAGTGAGTTGAAGTTGTTGTAAACCTTGGCGTAACGCAGGATTTTGGACAGATAGTTGCGCGGATTGTCGATGCCGTCGAAGGGGATGCGGAGTCGCCAGATATAGCTTTGGCCGGTGTCATGGATGGCTTCCTCGCCGAGCGCCTTGGTGCCGCTGTAGAAGCTGCACGGCAGCTCCCTGAAGGTGAAATTGGGCGTCATCGTCTCGTCGAAGCCGCGGATTTTTTCCGGCGAGCTCGCGGCGACGGCGCGGAACTCGGGGCGGGTCATGTCTTTTTCCACCACCCAGCCGTCGCCATAATCCACCAGGCAGCCGACATACACACAACCGGAGGAAACGTGGCCCCAGGGAATTTCCAAGGCGGCACAGGCGTGGGCGAGCGCCTGGGGAAAAAGCGTGTTACCTCGCAGGGTGTCGGCTTTCGCGCTCTCACAGGCGTCCACGTTGGGCTTGCCGGTGTAGCCGGCGGCGTTGACGACGAAGCCGGGTTGGGTTTCCCTGAGAAATTGATAGAGAGGCCCGAAGCGGGTGTAATCCACCTGCGCGCGGGAGACGGGGCGGAATGTTTCGCCGCGCCGTTGCAACTCCGTTTCAAAGGCCCGGCCGATGTAGCCGCTGGCGCCGAGAAGCAAGATCATGGTGAGTGGGGGGAAATAAGTTAGCTGTCGCCGCCCGCCTGCTTGACGACGCCTTGCAGGTAGGCCCGGTATTCGCAACACGGCATGGTGTTGGCGATTTCCTCGAACTGGGAGAGGTTCAGAAAGCCGCGGCGGTAGGCGGCTTCCTCCGGGCAGCCGACCTTGGTGCCGGTGCGCTTTTCGATGGTCTGGACGTAAGCGCTCGCGTCATGCAGCGAGGTGCTGGTCCCGGCGTCCAGCCATGCCATGCCGCGGTGGAGTTTCTCGACGCGGAGGGTGCCGCGCGTGAGATACTCCATGTTCACGGCGGTGATTTCCAACTCGCCGCGGGCGGAGGGCTCGAGGTTTTCGGCGATGGAGACGACTTCGCTGTCATGGATATAAAGTCCGGGGACGGCGTAGTTGCTTTTGGGAGTGACGGGCTTTTCCTCGATGGAAACGGCTTTGCCCGAGCCGTCGAATTCGACCACTCCGTAGCGCTCCGGATCGAGCACTTGATAGCCGAAGATGGTCGCTCCGCGCTCGAACTGGCAGAAGGCGGCGGCAAAGTCAGCGCCGTGGAAGATGTTGTCTCCGAGGATCAGCGCGACGGCCTCGTTTCCGATGAAGGACGCCGCGATGAGAAACGCCTGCGCGATGCCCGCGGGCCTGGCCTGCTCGCGGTAGTCGATGGAAATTCCCATGCGCGAGCCGTCGCCGAGAAGCTGCCGGAAGCGCGGCAGGTCGTGGGGCGTGGAGATGAGGCAGATGTCCCGGATGCCGCCTTCGATCAAGGTGGTCAGCGGGTGATAGATCATCGGCTTGTCGTAAACCGGCTGCAGCTGCTTGCTCGCGACGAGGGTGAGGGGATAAAGCCGCGACCCCGCGCCGCCTGCGAGAATGATGCCTTTCATGATAGATCCGGGGGAAGGTGGAAAGCGAGGACTTGGAAGACCTACAGCTTGCCAACATAGCGGCAACCTCGAGTGAAGTCGAGAAATGTGTCGCCCCGATTGCTTCCCGGTCAGAAGCATCGCGCCCGGCTGAGGTGAGCTCGGCGGCTCAACGTTGGCGGGGGAATCAGGATTTCCCCAAGCGCTGCAACTGATAGGTCCCGTCAAGGATCTGCTGCCACCAATCGGGGTGTTCGAGATACCACTGGATGGTTTTGCGGAAGCCGGTGTGGAAATTTTCGCGGGGTTCCCAGCCGAGTTCGGTGCGGATCTTGGTGGGGTCGATGGCGTAGCGGAGGTCGTGGCCGGGGCGGTCCGTGACAAAGGTGATGAGGGAGGCGTAGGGCCGCGCGCCGGGATGGAGCTCGTCGAGAAGGAAGCAGATGTGGCGGACCAGATCGAGGTTGGTTTGCTCGTTGTTGCCGCCGATGTTGTAGGTTTCTCCGGGCGCGCCCTTTTCAAGGACGGTCCGGAGCGCGGTGCAATGGTCGCCGACGTAAAGCCAGTCGCGGATGTTTTCGCCTTTGCCGTAAACCGGGATCGGCTCGCCGCGGAGGCACTTGAGGATGACGACGGGAATGAGCTTCTCGGGAAACTGATAGGGGCCGTAGTTGTTCGAGCAGTTCGTCACGAGCACGGGCAGGCCGTAAGTGTCGCACCAGGCGCGGGCGAGGTGGTCCGAGGAGGCCTTGCTGGCGGAGTAGGGGGAATGCGGCGAGTAGGGGGTGGTTTCCGAAAATCCCGGATCGTTCGCGCCGAGCGAGCCGTAAACCTCGTCGGTGGAGACGTGGAGGAAACGGAAGGATTCCTGTTGGGCGGGCGGGAGTCCGCGATAGTGGGCGAGGGCGGCCTGCAACAGGTGATAGGTGCCGAGGATGTTGGTGTGGATGAAGTCGCCGGGGCCGTCGATGGAGCGGTCCACGTGGCTTTCCGCAGCGAGATGCATCACGGCGTCCGGGCGGTGCGCGGCGAAAATTTCAGTCAGCGCGGCGGGATCGCAGAGGTCGGCCTGGATGAAGGTGTGGCGCGGGTTTTCCCGATAACCGTCCAGCGACGAGAGGTTTCCCGCGTAGGTGAGTTTGTCGAGGTTGACGACCTCGTGGGTCGTGTCATCAAGGATTTGCCTCACAAGGTTGGAACCAATGAAGCCAGCGCCGCCGGTGATCAGGATTTTCATGAAATGATAGAGATGGTACGGAAATCCATGGCCGCTTCAGTCGGGGCCATGACACGTTAGTGTCTGTTGCGGGGGAAGGCGCTGTCAAGGTCGCTAGATCCCCGGTGCTGGCGGGTTATGTTTTTCCCGAACTTCGGGAGTTTTGAGGATTGCCGGATAATTAGGATTTGCTTAGCTTTCCCGAAAGCGTGCGGGAAACGAGTTTCCGGCAGCCTTTTCTCCGCTGTTTCACCCTCTCATCTGTGTCCAAATCCCTGAAAATTCTCATCGCCTGTGGTGGCACTGGCGGCCACTTGTTTCCCGGAATCGCCGTGGGAGAAGCACTGCGCGCCCGTGGCCACGAGGTGATGCTGCTCATATCGGAAAAGAAGGTGGATTCCGAGGCCTCCGCGAAATACACGCACCTGCGTTTCAAAACCGTGCCCGCCGTAGCCAAGCCGCCGACGCTCTCGCTGCGGATGCTGCCGTTTTTGTGGAAACTCTGGGGCTCGATCGGCCAGTGCAAAGGCGTCATCCGCGAGTTCCAGGCGGACGCCGTGCTCGGCATGGGTGGCTTCACCTCACTGCCGCCGGTATATGCCGGGCACAAGCTCGGGCTGAAGACTTTCATCCACGATTCCAACGCCCGCCCCGGCCGCGCGAACGTGATAACCAGCCGCTTCTGCACCCGCGTCTTCCTCGGGCTGGATGCGGCGAAGAAATTTTTCCCCAACCGCGAAACCGTCACCACCGGCACGCCGGTCCGCCCGGAAATCACCCATTTGCCATCCCGCGAAGAGGCGGCGGCGCGCTTCGGGCTCGATCCCGCGCGGCCGACCATCGTGGTGACCGGCGGCAGCCAGGGCGCGCGGCGCTTGAATGAACTGAGCGCGCAGGCTGCGGCGGGTTTGCCGTCGGAGACGCAGGTGCTGCACATCGCCGGGGCACTGGATTTTCAACGGGTTTCCGAGATCACTCACGGCCGGGCGGGCTACAAAGTGCTCGGGTTTTGCGACCAAATGCCGTCCGCCTACGCCATCGCCGATCTGGTCATCGCCCGGTCCGGCGCGTCGAGCATGACGGAAATCGCCATCGCCGGCCACCCGTCGATTCTAGTGCCGTATCCCTACGCCGCGGACGACCACCAGACGCGGAACGCCGAGTTCTTCGCCGAGGCCGGAGCCGCCATTCTCGTTCAGGAGCGCGACCTCGACGCGGAAAAACTCGCTTCACTGGCGACTTCCATCCTGCAAGACTTGCCAACCCACGAGCGCATGGCAAAAGCGGCCCGCGCACTCGCCGTCCCGGACGCCGCGGACCGGGTGTGCGCCGCCATCGAAGCCACTCTCTCGCCATCATGATCGAACTCAGCCAACGCCTCACCGACCGGAGCAATCCCCTCCACATCCACCTCATCGGCGTGGCCGGATCCGGCATGAGCGGGCTTGCGTTGCTACTGCTAGGCATGGGCCACAAGGTCAGTGGCTCGGACAAGGTCACCACCGCGGAAACCGAGCGGATGCAGGGCGTCGGCCTGGTTTTCTCATCCCCGCCCAGCGCCGCCGCCGTGAAGAAGGTGGACATGGTCGTCTATTCCTCCGCCATCAAACCGGCCAATCCCGCCTACGCCGCCGCCAAAAAAGCGAAGACTCCGCTCTACCGCCGCGCCGAGTGCCTCGCCGCCATTCTCCACACGAAAAAAGGCATCGTCATTTCCGGAACCCACGGGAAAACGACCACCTCCTCGATGACCGCCCACGTCCTCCGCGAGGCCGGCCAGAAACCCAGCCACTACGTCGGCGCGGAAATCCCCATCCTCGGCGCGAACGCGAAATGGTCCGAGGACGGCGACCACATGGTCGCGGAAGGCGATGAAAGCGACGGCACGCTCGCCCTCTACCGGCCCGAGCACGCCGTGATCCTCAACATCGAGGCCGAGCACCTCGATTTCTACCGGGACATCGAGCACATCAAGGAAGTCTTCACCAAGCTCGCCGACCAGACGACCGGAAAACTCGTCTATTGCGCCGAAGATCCCGTCGCCCTCGAAGTCTGCTCCGGCCGCGCAAACGGCGTTTCCTACGGCTGGGAAGACGCCGACTACACCGCCACCGACCTCCGCGATCTCAAGGGTTCCTCCGCTTTCACCGTGAAAAAAAACGGCGAGGTCCTCGGCGACGTCGAGCTCGGCATCCCGGGAAACCACAACGTGCTCAACGCGCTCGCCGCCATCGCGCTGGCTGACAGTTGCGGCGCGGAATTCGCCCACGTCGCCCGCGCGCTCGCCACCTTCGCCGGGGCCAAGCGCCGCTTCGAAACCAAATATCTATCCGCGAACTATCGGATCATCGACGACTACGGCCACCACCCGTCCGAGCTCGCCGCCACGCTTCAGACCGCGCGCTCGCTCAAGTCCAAACGGCTCATCGTCTTTTTCCAACCGCACCGCTACACGCGGACGCAGGCGCTGGCCGATGATTTCGGAAAAGTCCTGCAAGAGGCCGATGTCGTCTTCATCACCGACGTTTACGCCGCTTCGGAAAAGCCGATCAAAGGCATCTCCGGCCAAACGCTCGTCGATGCAATGAAAGTCCACGGCGACATTCCCGCCACCTATCTGCCGGACCTCGCCACCGCCCACCACGAGATCGGCCACGCGCTCCAGCCCGGCGATCTGCTCATCACGCTCGGTGCCGGAAACGTCCATGAAGCCGGCACCCGCATCGCCGCGGACCTGAAAATTCTGGAAGAGATGCGCGCGCTCATGCCGCCCGGCGAGATCGATGGCAAACTCTACGAGCCGATGAGCCGCCACACGACATTGTTAGTCGGTGGTCCGGCGCAATACTGGATCGAGCCGCACAGCTTCTACGGCTTCGCCTTCCTCGTCGATTACTGCCGCGAGCGCGGCATCCCGGTGCGCGTCGTCGGCCGCGGTTCTAACTTGTTGGTCCGCGACGGCGGCATCCGCGGCGCGGTCATCCATCCGACCGGCGGCGTGTTTTCCGAAGTCACCGTCGATGGCCGCGGCCACGTCACTGCCGGAGCTGGCGTGCGCTTGAAAAAACTCGCGAGCGTGGCGGGCGGCAGCGGCATCGGCGGCTTCGAGTGGATGGAAGGCATCCCCGGCAACGTCGGCGGCGCGCTGCGCATGAACGCCGGCGCGATGGGCATTGAAACCTTCGACCAAGTCGTGCGCGTCACTTTCCTCGACGAGGACGGCGTCATCCGCACCCGCGAGCGCGAGGAAATCGTCGCCAGCTACCGCAACGTCGCCGAGCTCCGCCGGAACTTCGCGCTGCAAGCCGTTTTCAAGGGCAAAAACGACACTCCCGCCAACATCAAGGAGCGCTGGGACGCGTCGCGTGAAAAGCGCAAGTCCTCGCAACCCATCGCCGCTTCCGCCGGTTGTACATTTAGAAATCCCGAGGAAGTTCCGGCCGGCCGCGTCATCGACTCGATGGGACTCAAAGGCACCACCTGCGGCCACGCGGCGGTTTCCGAAGTTCACGGGAATTTCGTCGTCAACCAGGGCGGCGCGACCGCGCTGGAAATCCTCACACTCATCGAGTTCATCCAGGAAAAAGCCCGCACCGAGCGCAGCGTGGAACTGGAAACGGAAATCAAAATCCTCGGCGACGACGAACCTTCATTCTAACTCCACAACGAAAATGCTGACCGGAAAAAAAATCGCAGTTCTGATGGGCGGCCCCGGTGCCGAGCGCGAGGTTTCGCTCGCCTCGGGAAAAGCCGTGCTCAAGGCGCTGCTAGGACTCGGCCTTGACGCGGTGGCGGTGGACGTCACCACCACGCACGTCGATCTGCCCGACGGCACGGACCTCGCCTTCAACGTCATTCACGGCACCTTCGGCGAGGACGGGCAGCTCCAGGACGCGCTCGAAGCGCTCGGCGTGCCCTACACCGGCGCCGGCTCCGCCAGCAGCAAGCTCGCGATCCACAAATCCCGGGCGAAGGAGAAATTCCTCGCCTCCGGAGTTCCAACAGCACGCTCCGAGACGGTTTCCCTCAGCCCCGGCGTGGTTCCGGAGCTCACGATCCAGGCACCGCTCGTCATCAAGCCGCCGCTCGAAGGCTCCAGCGTCGGCATCCAGATCGTCAAGGTGCAGGACGAGGTTCCCGCCGCGCTGTTGAAGGCCGCGGAGAAATACAGCGAGGTGCTCATCGAGGAATTCATCGAAGGCAAGGAGCTCACCGTCGGCATCCTGAACAACCTAACTCTTCCCGTCGTCCACATCGCCCCGCCTGGAGGCGTCTATGACATGGCGAGCAAATATCCATGGCTCAGCGGCGCGCAAGGCAGCGAATATTTCTGCCCGGCGGACCTGGATTTGGAAACCACCATGGCCGTGCAAGCCGCCGCGCTCGCCGCGCACCGCTCGCTGGGCGTGGAAATCTATTCCCGTGTCGATGTTCTGTTGGATTCGCAGAACCGCCCCTTCGTTCTCGAAGCCAATACGATTCCCGGCATGACGGAGACCAGCCTGTTGCCCAAGGCCGCCGCCGCCACCGGCATTTCCTTCCCCGAGTTGTGTAAAACCATCGCCGAGCTGTCACTCAAACTCCGCTCCTGACATGTCCAAACGCCGCACCAGCAACCCTACCCGCCGCTCGCGCTCGCAAGTGCTCGAAGTCCGCGTCATGTCTCCGCGCATCGCTTGGCTCGGCTTCCTCAGTTTCGCCGGCAAGCTGGCCAAGCTCGCCTGCCTCCTCGCCGTGACCGCCGGCATCGGCTGGGGCGTCTGGCAGGGAATCCAGCGCGCGTTTTATCAAAATCCCGATTTCCGCCTGCAAGTCATCGACCTCAATTCCAATCCGGTGATCGACGAAGCCGGCCTCGCGGAAGCGGCCGGAATCGACCTAACCGCCAGCCTCTTCGACATCGATGTCAAAATGGTGACCGCCAAATTGAAGGCATTGCCTGCCATCGCCGACGCCCGTGCGGAGCGTCATTTGCCCGGCACCCTGATGGTTCGCGTGATGCCGCGGACCCCGCGGGCATGGATCGTTTGTCCGGAGGCAGGTCTATCTGAAGGCCGCCGCGCGGGAGCGATGTTGGTGGATCAGAACGGCGTCGCCTACCCCTGCCCCGAGATGCAATTGGAATCCGCGATGAAGCTCCCGTCGGTTCAACTTCCACCGTCCGAGAAAAATCCCGTCACCGCCGGCAGACATCTCGGCCACCCGGAACTGGCCCATTGCTTTCGACTTCTCGACTCCGCCCGCGAGGCAGATCCGGAAGCCGAGCATTGGATCGAGTCGGTGAAGCAAGTCAACGAGTGGTCCTTGCTTCTCGTCACCCGCCAAGGCACGGCGGCCACCTTCGGACTCGGAGATCACGAACGACAAATCCGCAGCCTCCGCGCGGCGATGGATCACTCAAGCCAAAAAGGCTACTCGATCAGCACGATCAATCTCATTCCCAAACGCAATATTCCGATTACTCTCCGCGACGAAGCGGCCGCTCCCCGCGCGATCCCCGTCCCCGAGCCGGGCCCCGCAGAAATTCGAGAAGACCGCCGCGCCCGCGATCTCAGCACCCTCCTCAATCGCAACTGATAGACCCCCCAAGCTCATGGCACGTCGCACCAAAATTCACGTCGGACTTGAAATCGGCACCAGCAAAACCTGCATCGTCGTGGGCGAGGTGAAGGCGGACAGCGCCGTCAAGATTCTCGGCATCGGCGTCACCAAAACCGCGGGCGTCCGCAAGGGCGAGATTTATGATTTCGCCCAGGCCCGCGCCTGTCTCAAGGACGCGATCGCCAAGGCGGAAGACGCCAGCGACGTGGAAATCGGCAGCGTCTTTCTAGCAGTTACCGGTTCCCACATCCAAGGCATCAACAACCGCGGCACCTTCCGTTTGCCGGATGGCGAGCCCACGGTGGCACCCGAACACGTCGAAGAAGCGCGCACCATCGCCCGCGAGGTCCACATCCCGCAGGACCACGTCTATCTGCACCCGATCATCCGGAATTACTGGCTCGACGGCCTCGAACATTCCACCACTCCGGTCGGCCTCTTCGGCAAGACGGTCGAGGCGGATTTCCACGTCGTCCACGGCATCGGCAACCGCATCCAGAACAGCATCAAGCTCGTCCGGGAAATGCCGCTGGAGGTCGATGACATCGTCTTCTCGCCCATCGCCACCGCGCAGATGGCGCTCGACCGCGAGCAACGCGAGCGCGGCGCGCTGGTCATCGACATCGGCGGCGGCACTACCGACTACGCGCTCTATCTGAATGGAGCCATCGCCGCGTCCGGCTGCATTCCGGTGGGCGGCGACCACGTCACCAACGACATCCACCTCGTCACCGGCCTGCCGTTTTCCAAGGCGGACCGGCTGAAAATCATGGAAGGCGACGCCTCGGCCGATCCCGTCCGCTCGGTCGGCACCGCCAAACTCACGGACGACCGCGGCTTCGCCGAGGTCGAGGTAGGCCGCGGCATTTTGAATGAAATCATCCGCCAGCGGCTCGAGGAAACCCTCAAGCTCGTGCGCGACCGGCTGCCTCCCGGGTCGGTCCAGTTCATCGGAGCCGGCGTCTTCCTCACCGGCGGCACCAGCCTGATGCGTGGCTTCAGCGAGCTCGCATTTGAAGTCTTCGGTCGCGACATTTACCGCCCCGATCCGCCGGAAGCCAGCGGGGTGCAAGCGAATTTCAAGGACCCCCACTACGCCACGGCGATCGGCTTGATCCGCTACGCGCAGATTCTCGAAACCGAGCGGGCAAGACCGCCGGGCCTCTTTGGAAAAGTCGGCCGCATGTTCTGGCCGTTCGGAAAATAAGAATCTCAACTCTCGCATTCACCATGATTTCCTACACTCGCGATCCCCGGCAAACGATTCCCGCTTCTTCTGTTAAAATCATCGGCCTCGGCGGCGCCGGAGCTAACATGTTGGAGCGAATCGCGCTCGACGGCATGGACGGCTCCGAGTTGCTGGCGCTCAACACCGACCTCCGGACGCTGTCCACCTGCCTTGCCCTGGAAAAAATCCAGCTCGGCGTGAACCTAACAAGGGGCCTCGGCTCCGGCGGGGATCCCGAGCTCGGCCACCAGGCGGTGCTCGAGGCGGAAGACCAGATCCGCGCCTCCATCAAGGACTGCCGGATTGTCTTCCTCTGCACCGGTCTGGGCGGCGGCACCGGCTCCGGCGCGGCGCCCATCGTCACCCGCATCGCCCGCGAGGAGGGGGCCTTCGTGGTGGTTTTCGCCACCATGCCGTTCGCCTTCGAGGGCAAGCGCCGGCGCGACCAGGCGGAGACCGCGCTCAACGAGCTCGCCGTTCTATCCAACGCGCTGGTCACCTTCGACAACAACCGGATGGGCGAGCTCGTGCTCGCCAAGCAAGGCATCCACGAAGCCTTCTCCGCCGCCGACCACATGATTTGCGAGTCGATCAAAGCCGTCATCCGCCTCGTCGTCCGCCCCGGCTTGATCAATGTCGGGCTGGACGAACTCATGAGCGCGCTGCGCACGAATCGTTCCCGCTGCCTCTTCGGCTCCGGCCTTGCCGGTGGCAAGGACCGCGCCGCCAAGGCCCTGAAGAACGCGCTCAACAGCCCGCTGCTAGATCAAGGCGCGCTCCTCAAGGACGCCCAAACCGTGCTCGTCCACCTCTCCGGCGGCGAGGACCTCACGCTGTTCGAGATCGAGCTCCTGATGCAGCGGTTGCAAAAATTCGTCCCGGAAAACGCCCACGTCCTCTTCGGCGCGGCGATCGATCCGGCGATGGGCGACTCGCTTTCCATCACCCTCATCAGCGCGCTTCCCGAGGATTCGCTCTCCATGGCGCCGCGTGAATCCCTCAGCCAACACTCGCGGGAAAATCCCATTCTCGATCCCAGCCAGGGATTCACCCCGCCGCCGGTAAAGGCCGCGGAAATCGTTGCCGCGCCGGCACCCGAGCCTGAGCTGTTAGCCACGCCGCAGCCCGCCCCGGAAGCTCCGCCCGTTTCCCCGCTCTCCAAGTTCGGCAAGGCCGGGGCCGACACCGCCGCAGCCGCCGCACCCTCGCTCTTTGACAACGAGCGCCCTTTCGCCGAGCCGGAAATCGCGACTCCCGAACCCGCGCCGGACCGCCACATGGCCGCCTTCACCTTCACGGAGCCCGAGCCGGAAGCCGCCGCCGAACCCGAAGCCGAGAAGGAACCCGAAGTCTATGCGGAGGCCAGCGAACCCGATCCCGAACCGATAGAAACCACGGATACCGAGGAAGCCGCGACCGTCGGCTTCACGCCGGGACCGAAGCGGCGCCCCAGCCTAACGGCACCTTGGGGCAAGCCCAAACCGGCGGATCCGGTCGCGGAAACCGCCAAACTCCTGCCAGAAGCTAACACCCCACCCGAACCCGAGACTCCGCCTGCGGCAACCGAGCCCGAGCCGCCGAAGCTCAAGCTCGGCGTCAAATCCTCCGGCCCGCAGAGCGAACTCTCGCTCGACTCCGCTCCCCGCGGCCGTTTCGAGGGCGAGACACCGAACGTTTTCGAAGGCGAGGACCTCGATCTACCACCATTCCTGCGGAAGAAGAAATGACAGTTTTATGAGCGGCAAAAATCTGGAGATCCCCGGACATGTGAGCCTCGCCCCAGGTGCAGGCGGCTTGCAGAAAGTCCTCGTCAAAACCGCCTGGAGCAGCGCGGAGATCTATCTGCACGGCGCGCACGTCACCGGATTTCAAAAAAAGGGCGAGCCCCCGCTGCTGTTCATGAGCGCGGCCAGCGAGTTCACCGCCGGCAAACCGGTCCGCGGCGGCGTGCCGGTGATTTTCCCCTGGTTCGGCGCGCGCGAAGGATTGCCCTTCCACGCCTTCGCCCGCATCACGACGTGGGAGCTCAAGGAAACCTCGCTGCTTCCTAACGGCGCGGTGACCTTGCGCTTCATCCTGCCAGACGCGGAAAACTTCCACGCCGAGTATCTCGTCACCGTCGCGGAGAGCCTGACGCTGGAGCTGGACGTCGGAAACACCGGCGACATGGACGCTACTTTCGAGGCCTGCCTGCACACCTATTTCCAAATCAGCGGCATCGACGCCATTTCAATCACCGGGCTGGCAGGCACCTCCTATCAGGACAAAGTCGCCGGCACCACCGAAACGCAAACCGCCGACGCCATCCGCATCAGCAGCGAGGTGGACCGCGTTTATCCCGACACCGCCGCCACCACCGAAATCGAAGATCCCGGCTTCGGCCGCAAGATCCGCATCGCGAAATCCGGCTCTAACTCCACCGTCGTCTGGAACCCGTGGATCGACAAATCCAAGCGCATGCCCGACTTCGGCGACGAGGAATATTTACACATGGTCTGCGTGGAATCAGGCAACGTCGCCCAAAACAACGTCACCCTCCCCCCCGGCGGCCATGCCGTGATGAAGGTGGAAATCAGCAGCGAGCGGCTGCTTTCCTGATGTCCGCCAAAGCCACTTGGAAAGTCAGCGCCGCCGTGATGGCGAGCCGCGTGCTCGGCCTGGCGCGGGAGGTGATGTTCACCACGATCTTCGGCGCGGGCGCGGCGCTGGATTGCTTCCAGCTGGCGTTCCGCGTGCCCAACCTGCTGCGGGACTTGTTCGCGGAAGGCGCGCTGTCGCAGGCGTTCGTGACGACTTTTTCCAAGAAGCTGAAATCCGAGGGCGAGGAATCCGCCTGGGCGCTGGCGAACAAGATGATGACGCTGGCGGCCGTTTTCATGAGCTTCGTGACGCTGGCCGGCGTGCTTGCGGCGCCGTGGATCGTGGACCTGCTCACCTCGCTGGCCCGCAGTGACAACAGCCACCGGGTTTACAGCCCGCAGGACATCGCGCTGACGGTGACGATGGTGCGGGTGATGTATCCGTTCATCCTGCTGGTCTCGCTGGCGGCGCTGGTGATGGGGATGCTCAACGCGAAAAACGTCTTCGGCATGCCGGCGCTTTCCTCGTGCTTTTTCAACCTCGGCTCGATGATCGGCGGCGCGGCGTTCGGTTACTGGATGGACCCGGCGTGGGGCCCGCGGAGCCTGATCGGTTTCTCCATCGGCGTGGTCATCGGCGGGCTGGCGCAGCTCGTCTGCCAGTTTCCCGCGCTGTGGCGCGCGGGCTACCGGTTCGCGGCGGATTTCCAATGGCGCGATCCCGGCGTGCGCCAAATCCTGCGGCTGATGGGGCCGGCGGTGATTTCCTCGTCCGTGGTGCAGGTCAACGTGGTGGTGAACTCGATGTTCGCCGTCCACGTCGGCGCGGGTGCCGTTAGCTGGCTGAATTGCGCGTTCCGGCTGATGCAGCTGCCGATCGGGATCTTCGGCGTGGCGGTGGCGACGGTGACCTTGCCCGCACTCGCGCGGGCGGCCGTCGGCGGGATTTCCGAGGACTTCTGCCCGACGCTTGCGAAGGGCCTGCGGCTGGTGGCGTTCCTCGTGATTCCCTCGACGATCGGCCTTGCGATGCTGGCGGAGCCGATCATCAGCGTGATTTACGAGCACGGGAATTTCACCGCGCACCAGCGGATGGAAACGGCGCTGGCGCTGCGGGCTTACGGCTACGGGCTGGTTTTCTACGCCGCGCTCAAGGTCCTGCAACCGGCGTTCTACGCCATCGACAAGCGCTGGTTCCCGATGCTGGTGAGCTTCCTCGCGCTCGGGCTCAACCTCGGTTTCAACTACCTGTTCGTCTATGTTTTCGGCTGGGGCCACGAGTCGCTGGCCCTCACCACGAGCATCACGGCCTCGGTGAATTTCCTGCTGCTGTTCCTCGCCATGCGGAAATTCGCGGGCGACCTCGGGACCGGCGCGCTGTTCGTCCTGCTCGGGAAACTCGCGCTCGCCGGCGCGCTGATGGCCGGGCTGTGCATGCTCGCGAACCGCTTCCTGTTCCACGATCTGGCGGGCACCAAGCTCTTGCTCAAGCTGGTTTGCCTCGCCGCGACCATCGCCGCGGCGTCGGGAGTTTTCTTCCTGGCGTCCAAACTCATGCGGGTCGCGGAAGCCGAGGAGGCGCTCGGAATGATCACCCGCAAGCTGCGGCGCTGAACCTACTTCAGCTCCCGGCGCATTTCCACGATGCTGTCGCGGATTTCGAACGCGGAGCTGCGGATGTGCCCGAGGGCCGCCCGCTGGTCCGGGTCGCGTTCCAGTTCCATCAGCTTCTGGCAGGCCCCGACCGCTTCGTTGAGCCAGTTCAGGCAGCGTTTCAGCACGGCCAGCACGAAGCCGGTCTCCGGCTGGTAGCCGCTGCCGTAGAGCGCCCCCGCGAGCTTGCCGCTCACTTGCAGGAGATTGGTGACAAGCTGATAGGAAGGCGTGCCTGGCCCGGCGTCCCGCTCGATCACGTCCATCGCCCGCATCGCGAGTTCCTGGGCCTTCGCTTGCAACGGGTGGTCCTCTTCGTCGCCGAACAACTCGTCGTCCGGATCCCCGAACTCATCCTCATCCTCATCCTCGTCGTCATCGTCGAAATCCAAGGCCATGTCCCCCATCGCCCCGTAGCCCAGCTCGCTGCTCGGGAAATCCCCCTCGCCCGCCTCGTCACGCTCGGCGAGCGCGTCGAGCAAGCCGTCCCAGCCCATCACGAACGCCTCCTTCTGCTCGCTGTCGGAGTCCTCCATGTATTTCTCCAACACCTCCTGATAGGCGTCCGTCAGCCGGTCGGATTCCTTCAGGCGCTCCTCCCAGGCGAATTCATCGAGCTCCTCGCAGCCTTCGCGCTCAGGCCCGTCCGAGTCGCGGCGGCGGATCACCTGCGTCATGAAATCGCGCATCGAGTTCAGGTTGGCGAGCTTTTGCGCGTCCTCCGCGTCCTCGTCCATCGCCCACTCGTGCTGGGAGATCGTCAGCGCGTAATCCGAGGTCTCGATGACCACCCGCCCGTTGATCTCGCTGAACCACTCCAGATAGAGCGTGTTCCGCCACTCGTGGGGAATGTCCTGATGGTTTTGATAAAGCTCATGGAATTCCTCCTCGCTCACCGTCGGCACCCTGTTCTTCCGCGAGGCCGTCATGTCGCCGACGATTCCGGCTTGGTCCACGTCCAGGGCGTCGGAATCCGCCACCGCTCTCGGTTCGGGGTTTTCAAACTGCAGCCGCGTGCCCGCGAGATCCCGCCAGCAATCGCCGTCGAGCGAGAGGATGAGCGGCTCGTCCCGGCCGGCCAGCCAGATGCGGCCCGTCGTGCGTCCCTCGACGGTGTTGTCAATTTCGCCGTGGGCGACCGCATCTTCAATCCTCCATGCCATGATTGGTAGTTTCCGCACTCCCGGGGCCGTGCGTCAAGCAAGCGTGTGAGCCGATTTCGCGGGCGCTCCGGAACGGCTCGATGAGCTCCGGATTTTTCCGCGAACCGCCCGAAGAATGCCCAATTGGTTACTAGAAACTCACCATCAGTCACCGCATAATGGCCGCGAATCGATGAACGCCCCACCCGGTCACGCTGTGAATCCACCCTCGCCATCCGCTAGAAAGCACTCTTCAGAGGAAATCAACCGGGCGATGGCCCGCTTTCCTCTAATCCTCCAAATCCTCGGCGAGCTCGGCCAGGCGCCGGTTCCTTTCCCCGGCGATGACGACATCCGCCACGGCTGCGAGCGCGCCCTCACGGCCATGCTCTCCGAGCTCGCCCGCATTAAGATCGCCCCCGCAGGCAAGCCTTCCAAAGCCGAGGAAACCGCCCAAAGCTGGCTCAGCAGTCCCGGCTCCGCCCAGCTCATCGACGCGGACAAACTCCAGCGCATGCAGCAGTTCATCGACCGGATTCTCAATTCCGCCAGACCCTGAGAAACCGGCGCTCACCGCGCCCGGACAAGCGGTTCCGGTTCCGGGCTCAACCCCGGGATGAGCGTTGACGCCCCTGAAATTTCGTTCATGCTCCGCGACGAACTCCGTTTTTGGAACCCCAACTTACCTAACACATGATCCTCATTCGTCGCCTTCTCGCCGTCGCCTTCGCGGCCTCGTTCGCCACCATGGCTGTCGCCCAAGACGGCAAGCTCAACATCGCCACGGTCGATATGCAGGAGCTTTTCAAGCAATACTACCGCACGAACGAAGCCCAGAAGCAGATCAACGTGGAGCGCGCCCGCATCCAGAAGGACAACAACGAGCGCCTCGCCCGCATCCGCGAGCTCGAGGAAAACCTCGGCAAGCTCCGCAAGCAGCTCGAAGACCCTTCGCTCAACGACTCGAAGAAGCAGACCCTCTTCAAAGAGTGGCAGATGCAGCAACAGGAAGGCATCGCCCTCGACCGCGAGCGCCGCGAATTCCTCCAACGCCGCAACCAGGCCCTCAACGAGAAAATGGTCCAGCGCATGAAGGGCATCCTCGAGGAAATCCGCAAGCTGGTGGAAGAAAAGGCCAAGCTCGACAACTTCGACTACGTCTTCGACAAGTCCGGCCTCAGCACCTCGCAAGTTCCCTTCCTCCTCTACACCAAGGACGCCACCGACATCACCGCCGGCCTCCTGAAAGACCTCAACAAGGACGCTCCTGCCGAATCCCTTCCTGCCGAAGGCGATCCGAAACCGGAAATCCCGGTGCCTGCGGCTCCTGCCGAGTAATTCCGAGGACCTCCGACCCCTCCCGAGTTGGCATTCGCCCTCACGCTTTCCGAGCTCGCCCGTTGGGTCGATGGTGACATCGTCCGGGGCGGGCTCGATTTGTCTCTGACCGGCATGGCCGCGCTCGACGCCGCCGGTCCCCATGACGTGAGTTTCCTCGGCAACGAGAAATATCACGGCCAATTTCTCCAAACCCGCGCCGCCGCGGTCATCGTTTCGCGCAGCGTGACCGACGGACCGGAAGCCACCGCGCTGATCGCCGTGGACAATCCATCGCTGGCCTTCGCCGTGGTGGTCCGCCATTTCGCCGCCGCCGCCCGGCAATTCGCACCCGGCATCCACTCGCGCGCCTTCGTCGATTCATCCGCCGTGCTCGATCCCGCGAAAGTCCGGGTCCAGGCCGGAGCCGTCGTTTTGGCGGGAGCCGTCGTCGGCGACGGCTCGGATCTCGGGCCGAACAGCGTCGTTTCCGAAGACGCGGTCATCGGCAAAGACTGCCGCATCATGGCCAACGCGAGCGTCCGCGAACGCTGCGTGCTGGGCGACCGCGTCATTCTCCAGCCGGGCGCCGTCATCGGCTCCGATGGCTACGGCTACGAGTTCCAACACGGCCGCCACGTCAAAATCGACCAGGTCGGGATCGTGGAAATCGGCGACGATGTCGAAATCGGAGCCAACACCACCATCGACCGCGCCCGCTTCGGCAAGACCGTGATCGGAGAAGGCAGCAAAATCGACAACCTCGTCCAAATCGGCCACAACGTGGTGATCGGCAAACACTGCCTGATCATTTCCCAAACCGGCATCTCCGGCAGCACCCAATTCGGCGATTACGTCACCGCCGCCGGGCAAGTCGGCATCGCCGGGCATGTGACCATCGGCTCCAAAGCCGTGCTCAGCGCCCGCACCGGAGTGACCGCCAACCTCCCCGGAGGCGAGGTTTACGCCGGCAAACCCGCCCTGCCGATCCGTGAGGAAATGAAGCTGCAAGCCCTCGTCCGCCGCCTGCCGAAGCTCGTCGCCCGGGTGAAAGCGCTGGAAGACGCGCTTCAGGGAGTGACCGGCAAAAGCTGACGTGCAGCCGCATCCGCCATGTCCCATTCAAAACCGAAGATTTTAACCGATCACAATTCCCGGAAGCTCGTTACCAGGATTCTGCGCGAGAATTTCCACCTTTATATCGGGCGCTACCTGCTGGCTTTTTTCCTGATGGGCTGCACCGCCCTAGCCACCGCCTTGTCGGTCTTCATGATGAAGAAAATCACCGCGGTGGTTTTTGGATCGGCCGAGGCCTTGAAAGAAACGCCGGTCGCCGCGGGCGCGCCGGGCTCCTTGATCGCCGAATGGAGCCAGCGGCTCAGCAACTACGCGGCCTCATTTTTCACTTCATTCCAGCCCGGTTTGGTCCAAATCCTCAGCGTCGCCATCGGCATCGTCCTCATTTTCCTGATGAAAGGACTCTCCGAATACGGCTCCTCGGTGATCCTCGCCAAAATCGGCAACAACATCGTCGCCCGCCAGCAGCGCCGGATCGCCGACCACCTCCTCAACCAGTCGCTGGCGTTTTTCGTGCATTTCCCGTCGAGCGACCTGATCACCCGGGTTTCCCACGCGGCCACCTCCGCCCGCAACGTGATGCAACTGCTCATGACGCGGGTGCAGGACGTCTTCACCGCCCTCGCGCTGTTGATCGCCATGTTCGCCCTCGACTGGCGCTTGTCCTGCGCGGCGGTGTTTGTCTTGGCCCCGATCTCCTTGCTCCTCAGTTCGATCATCAAGCGCATCCGCAGCCTTTCCCGATCCCAATACAAAAATCTGGCCCGCGTCATTGCCACTATTCAGGAGGCGATTCTCGGCAGCAAGCTCATCAAATCCTACAATTTGGAAACCTCCATGCGCAGTCGTTTCGCCACGGCCGTCCGGGATGGCGAAAAACTCTCCAACAAAAAAGCCGTGGTCTCAGCCCGCACCAGTCCTGCCATGGAATTCATGGGCGGCATCGCCGTCGCCTCGATCGTTTTCTACGGCGGCTACCGCAACCTGGTCCACGGCCAAAGCGGGGATTCGCTCATCGCCTTCCTCGCCGCCCTGCTGTTCTGTTACGAGCCGATCAAGCGGATCGCCAAAATGAACATCACCCTCCACGCCTCACTCATCGGCGTGGAACTGCTTTATAAAGTGGTCGACGCCGACCACTCGATCCCCGACGCGCCCACGGCCAAACCCCTCCAACTCACCCGCGGCGACATCGCCCTCCGCGGCATCAGTTTTTCCTATCGCCCCGGCCAGCCGGTGCTCCACGACGTTTCCCTCGCCTGCCCCGGTGGCCACGTGACCGCCCTCGTCGGTCCGTCCGGCAGCGGGAAATCCACCGTCCTCAACCTCATCGAGCGTTTTTATGAGTGTGATTCCGGCCAAATCGAGATCGACGGCCAAGACATCCGGCAGCTGCAAACCGCATCGCTGCGGGAGCACCTGTCCCTCGTCAGCCAGGACACGTTCCTGTTCTCTGACACGCTCCGCAACAACATCCGCTTCGCCCGTCCGGACGCCACCGACGCGGAAGTCGAAGCCGCCGCCCGCAACGCCTACGCCCACGATTTCATCCTCGAGCAACCACTCGGCTACGACACCGAAGTCGGTGAAAACGGCGGCAGCCTCTCCGGCGGCCAGCGGCAGCGGATCTCGATCGCCCGCGCCTTTTTGAAAAACGCGCCCATCCTGCTCCTCGACGAAGCCACCTCCGCCCTCGACAGCGAGTCCGAGCAAAAAATCCAACTCGCCTTCGACCGCCTCATGCAAGGCCGCACCACCATCGTCATCGCCCACCGTTTTTCCACCATCCGCAACGCCCGCACCATCCATGTGATGCAACACGGCCGCCTCGTCGCCAGCGGTTCCCACGACGCGCTCATCGGCGTCCCGGACAGCCTCTACGCCCATCTTTACCGCCTCCAGTATGAGCAAAACACGCCGGCTCAAGTCTGACTCGAAGAGTCATTTCAAGCATTGGAAATGGCGGGCCGAGTGGCTGCTTTACACCTGCGTTGAGGAA
>CAMCCX010000013.1 GCA_945873305.1 Akkermansia muciniphila | reverse complement strand
AGCGGCCGGGGTCTCAGCCGCGGGCTTCACAGATTGCATCCACTTGATGAAATTGTCCTTCTCGGCGGACGTTAGAGCGGAATTACCCCGCATCTTGTAGAACCACGCGTCCGCGCCTCGGTTAGCAACGGCACCCGTCATGCCTCCGTCCTTCAAGGCATCCGCACCGGGAGCCAGGCCTTGGATTTCCACTACCACCGCCTCACCCAAGGGCGTAACCACGGTCTTCGAAGTCTGCTTGAGAGTGGCTTCGTCAATCGCTGGCTGGGCGAGTTGGCCACGCCAGCGGTTGACATTGTCGAGGGTGCCGCCGGCCGCCCCGCGAAGAACCACCAGGGAGATGTCAGTAACAGCCCCGCCCTCCCCTTCCACGAGATAGCTGGCCTGCCGCATGGAAGTTGCAGGCATTTTCTTCCAATGCGCCGGAGGAGCGTCCGTGACTTGCGGGCCGCCGCCCGAACCCGTGCCGGCCAACTGACTTGCCGTTAGGCCCGCGTGGGGATCGCCCGCCGGACCGGAAGGCATGACACCGCCCGGCATCATGCCGGGAACGCCGGCGTGGGGATCCACTGGAGTGGCGGACTGAGCGGGGGCTGGCGAGGTTTCCTTGGCGACGCGGTAAACCTTGATCTCGCGATCCTGTTTGCAAGCGGCGGCGGACAGCACGAGCAATCCCAGGCATAAGTTAGATAATTTCATGGGCAATGAATGCTTACGAAACGAAGCTTCACCGCGCAGATGAAAGCGTCAATTCATGAGCAAGAAAGGAGCGGAAAATCAGACGATTACTCCTCTTGAATCTGCCCGTTGTGGCACTCGGCGCAGTTGGGTTCGGTGTATTCCGAGTCCACGTGGAAAAACTCGAAGCCCTTCGGATTCACCTTTTCGAGTTCCTGGCCCGCACCTTGGGCGACGATGAGGTGGCAGGCGTTGCAATCGCTACCCTTGATCGAATCGGTGCCGTTCGCCGCCATGTGCTTTCCATCATGGCAGCGGAAGCAGCCGTTGGAGTCCTTGTGCCCGATGAAATTCGGGTGGGCGCGCCAATCGGCTTTCATCTCGGGAAAGAAGTTGTTTTTATAGATGGCCAGGGTTTCCTTGATCAGCGCGTCCACCCGTTGGTCCTCCGGATATTCGGCGCGGAGCGAAGCCGCGATCTTCTCGTGAGCCTCCTCGCGGGTAGAATATGAAGCTGCCAGAACCTTGACCACCTTGGCCTTGGCCCACGGAATGGCGGGATCGATGCGGCCCATCGCAATGGACTGGTCCACCGCATCGTTCGGGGAGGCGAAGTTGTGGGCGGGCCGGTTGTGGCAATCCATGCAATCCATGTTGCGGATCGGATGTTTCGAAATGTCGTCCCTGAATTCCTCGGTCCGGTATTCCGTCACCTTGCCATTGGCATCGGTCACGCGCACCCAAGGGATATTCAGGCGCTCTTCATCAAGCGCGATGAACTCGATCTTGTTGGAGACGTTCATGTGCGAGTGGATGCCCTCGACGGGACCATGCACCGGGTCACTGCCGCCCACCTTGAGGATCATTTGCACGGTGAACGGCGTGTTCGTCTCGTCCGCGAGGAAATGTCGATAGGTCTTGTGCACATCCCCGAAATGTTTCTGCGACCAGTGACAGGTCTGACAGGTTTCCTGGGCCAGCCGCAGGTTCGGATTGAGAATCTTGATAGGACGGTCGAAATCCCCGAGAATTTGATGATACATCTGCTTCACTCCGTTGATTTTCGTCTTGATGTAAGCAGTCGTGCCGGGGCCGATGTGACAGGCGACGCAATCCACTTGGGCGTGAGCGGAATGCTGATATGCCTTGTACTCGGGTTCCATCGGCGTGTGGCAGGTCTCGCCGCAGAACGAATTCGTCTCCATCAGGTGATAGGTCTCGTAGCTGCCGAACGCGGTCAGGAACAGGAACCCGAGGCTGCCACCGACGAAGGCGACCATCAGGCGGCGGTCCCGCGGGCGGGACAGGTTGATGTTCAGGACAAACGCGGAATCCTTTTCGGGAAGCCCTTTGCGGATTCTGCGGGTTTCCAGAGCGTATCCCAGCAGGATCAAAGCGAGGCCCATCAACAGAAACATGGGCGCGACCACGTATGCGAGAATGCCCATGTACGGGTTCGCATGGGCGGCCATCAAGTCCACGGCAAATAGCAGGATAAACGCGAAAAACGCGGCTATAGCGAGCACCATCCCGGCCAAGCTGAGCCAGTTGCGCAAGCGGTTGAGACGACTGGCGGTCGGAGTCGGCGAAATTTCTTCTGACATGATCGATGGGCGTTTGGGTTGTTACTGACTTTAAAAAAGCGGAGTCCCGTGACCGAGACTCCGCGACTGGAACCGTTCCGGCCGCGGATGACCGGCACCGGATTTCATGAATTGTTACTTCTTGAAGGTGCGAATGTAGGCGAGCAACTCCTTGGCCTCCGCATCGGAAACCTTGGACCCGTATGCCTTCATTTTTTCCTTACCGTCCTTGGTTACACCTTCCTTGATGGCCTTGAGGCCTTCGGCATCACTGAACGAGGCCTGAACCGTGGCGTCCCGGTAATCCCGAGCACCGGCCTTCTTGCCCATCTTGGTATCGCCGCTACCGTCTTTGGCGTGGCAGGAGGCGCAATTCTTGGCGTAAAGCGCCGCGGCATCGCCGAAGGCTGCGGGGGTTCCCAGCAACAGGGCGATCGAGAGGAGTGACATCTGGAGTTTCATGGTATTGGTCATTTATGATTTAAGGAAGTATCGATAATGTTCTGGCAGATCAAAAGCGCACTTGCAAGCCCGTTGACACCATGTGCGCGTCGAAATCGTCGTAGCCGCCGCTTTGGTCGGTGTCGGTGGTGTTGTTGGTGATGAACCCGTAGCGCAGGTTCCAGACCATGTTCTCAGTGATCACCCGAGACAGGGTCAGGGCGATCATGTGCTCCTCGGTCTCATAACCGTATCCCATGGTTGGCGTTCCATTGTAACTCCGGCTGGCCACATAGTTGTTAGACTGATAGTAGGAGTAGGTAGCGGTCAATTCAGTGCGGGCGTCAATCGCGTAACCGGCGGTCAAGCTGCCTACAAGGCAGTCGTTGTCGGCATCACCGGTGTAGTCTTCCGGAGTGTCGGTTTCCGAGCTGATCCAGCTGATTGTGCCTTGCACATACATCGAGGCAAATGGATTCCAAGTCACGCTTTGGCTGAGTATATGCGAAGCGACGTCGCCGCTTTCGATCAAATTGAGCGGATCCAGCGTTCCCGCAATCGCACCACCTGTTGCATTATTTTGCTCGTCCAACCCGCGATTTTCATACTCTGCGTGGACGTAGTCATAGCGTGTCACCAACGAGACGTTGGACATTGGCCGCCAGGTCATCCGCAGGTTCAAATCATCAATCTCGGAGTTGTGCTCCATCATGATCGGACGGAAGTTGTTGGAACCACCGTTTGCGCTGACAGGAGAATTGGTCTGGTTCCCAACCTCATGATCCAATGATTGGTCCCGGCTCATATGAAGACCTTGGACGGAGAAACTCAGGTTGCTAAGGGCATACCAGTTGGCACCAAGGGTGTATTCCTGCTCGTCAATGTCCACATCGGTGTCGAGAAGCTCTCCGGGCAAATAGTTGTCCACGCGGTGCAGGCTCTCGCTCTCATTACCCCACTCGCCCTTGGCATAAAGGACGATGTTGTCTAGTCCGGTGTAGCGGATATCAATGGCTCCGGTGGTGGAGTCCATATCGGTATTGGATGACAGCGACTCAAGCCCGAGCCAAGAAGCGGAGCCGTTGTAAGCATTGAACTTGCTGATCGTGTCGACGTTCTCGTGCTCATAGCGCAAGGACGGAGTCACGGTCAGGTCCTGCACCGGCACCCACATAAAGTTGAGATTGGTGATGAACTGGTCCACACTGCTTCCTCCGCTCATCTGGTCATAGCTATAGTCGCGCTGCGGGGTGGTGGCGGGCAGGGTCTGCGGGCTGTAAATGAAACGCCGGGAGCCACCGTCGATGTCGGTGTCCAAGTTACTATACGAAGCGGCGAAGGACAGCCATGCCTTGTCGTTGAAGCGTGTCACTGAATGAATGTTACCCGCGAACATATCCGCCTCAGTTTTTTCATTCTGAATGACTTCGTTAATGCCGAATGTTGTCGGAGACGGACTCGTGCGGCTCCCCCAGCGATTCATGGTGCGGGTGTTGTCGATGCTGTAATTCTCGTATACCAGGCCCATTCCGAGATCCGTGTTGCCGACGGTGTGATCGGCATCGAGTTCGAAAATATCGGTGGTTTCATCAATATCCCACAAGCCTGGCATGAACTTGAATGCCGTGTTGCTGCCGGTGACGCCGCCCCAGCTGCTATTAGTGCGGCTGTCACCCCAGCATAAGGTGTCCTTATCGCCGTTCCGATAAAGGTGACGGTAGGAGAAGGTGATTTCCGGAAAATCTTCCTTGCGCAGACCAGCCTCGAAATAGATTTCGCCACGGTCGATCGAGCGTTCGTCGTCAAGAATGTCATTCACCAAGCTGGCATCCATGTTGGATCCTTGGAGATATCCGCCACTGGCGTCATACCACGTGCGGAACTGCTTGAATCCGAACTTGACGTATCCAAGGTCGGTGTTCTCAAGGTCCATGTTGATCTCGTAGTCCTCGTTACCCGGCAACGCGTGGCCGTCGAGGGTGAAGGTCGTCGAGTCGTTGAGCTCATGTGAAAACATCACGTCCTCAATGCCACCCTAGAAGTCACGGGACCGCGTGCGCTGCATGAAGTGGGCGTCATCGCCGCTGACAAAGGCACCGCCGATGGTGAAGTTGATCCAGTTGGCCGCGGGTGTTGGTTCCTCAGCTTGAGCCGGCGCGGCGGTGGTGCCGGCCTGTGAGACACTGACCGTGATCATAAGTGCCGGAGCAACGAGCGCGTGACGGAACAGGCGCATGGTTTTGGAACGCCCCAGGATATTCGAGAAAAGAATCGGTTTCATAGTGTGGGTGGGATTTGGGGATTAGAAACGCAGTTCGACGTTGGTGTTGGAGCCGTGGACTGCCTCGTGGCAACCGGCGCTCCAGCAGGTGCCTTGGTTGAAGCGGTTGATGGCGCCACTGGTCGCGTTGGTAGGACCGTGGCTGCCGGACGGCCCCATCTGTCCATTGATGATAGTGGATGAGTTCTTGTTCGTGCCGAGGCCAGTGTGGCTGTCGAAGTGGCACTTGAGGCAGAGCGTGGCGTTGCGTTCGGTGAGCATCTTCTGGTTCACCGATCCGTGCGGATTATGGCAGGTCGAGCATCCCTCCTTCACCGCATCGTGCGAGAAGATGAAATGCTGGGTCTGGGCCTTGTGGCACTCGGCGCAGGTTTCGTTATTGCCGTGGAGCTGGGTGCCGCCGCCTTTGACGGCGTTGCCCTTGTGCGGGTCGTGGCAGTCCGAGCAGGTCATCTTGCCGGCGAGCACGGGGTGGCTGTAGGGCAGGCTGAACTCGGCTTTTTTGTCGAGGTGGCACTGGAAGCAGGTTTCGGGAGATTTGTGGGGATTGACGATAGTGCCGGCTTCGCCACCCGACTCCTTGTGCTTGCTGCCGGGTCCATGGCAGGACTCGCAGCCCATGTCCTTGGCGTTGTCGCCCTTGGCCTGGAGCTTGGCGTGGTCCGCGGTGCGGAAGTCGCGGTTGATTTTCTCGTGGCACTCCGAACAGGCCTCCGAGCCGATGAACTCGGCTCCGGCGATGCTTGGCGGAGCCATCATTGTGCGGCCGGTAGTCCCGCAGGAAATCAGGATCAACGCCGTGGACGCTCCTCCTCCCGCGATCCACAACAGGTTTTTGCGCAGGTTGCGAATCCAGCAGCTCAGGGCCGCGGGCCGGGTAAGTTTCCAGAAGGTCTTCATTGATGTTGGTTTTTGCGGGGTAAATAGCGCTTTCGACAGTTAAAATCTGATTGAACTTATTAGCGTTAGCAAGAAATGCGCAGTGGTGTCAATGCTGAAAGAGCGACCGCGCGGGCCCATGCTTGCTCCCGTGACACCTTCGTTGAGGGCTTTTCAAATCCATCCGAAAGGCGCGCCTTCCAGGATGCTTGCTTGGGCTTCATGGTTATGAAAGATGAGGAGTCCAGCCATATTCGCTACGCATATCCTCTTATAGCCCGCTCGAATTCTCCGTAATTACCTGATCCGGAAGCAAGCTCTCGCGCTCGGCCGAGCCATGCCATTCGAACGCCCGCATGCTGCCAGCCATGCCCACCGCCCGTCTTTTCTATCAATCCGCAAGCAGGCGGACATTCAAGCCGAGCGGCGTGTCTCGGCCCGGTCCTGATGGAGGAAATGGTTCCAGCTCTCGTCGGCGAGGCCGTTCTCGTGCATGCCGAAAAGCGGCCGCCAGCGCGGGGCGAGCGGCTTGCTCTGCGGGTGCATGTTAGCCTCGTGCGGCAGCTTGTTGCCCTTGCGCGTGTTGCAGCGGAAACAGGAGGTGACAATGTTGTCCCAAGTGGTGCGCCCGCCTTTGTCGCGCGGCGTGACATGGTCAAGATTGAGCTGGGTCTCGGGCAACACCTTGGTGCAATACTGGCAGGTGAACTTGTCCCGCAGGAAAACATTGCGGCGGGTGAATTTCACCTCCAGCCGCGGCAAGCGGTCGTAGAGCGACAGCACGACGATCTTGGGAACGCGGATGGCGATCCTCGCGCCGTGGATCATTTCATCGCTGGCATTTCCGACCGAGTAGGAAATCCACGACGAGAGATCATGGGAGTTGAAGCGCTCGTCGCCCTCCACCTGCACGACTTGTGCATGGCCGATGCAGAGCAAATGCAGCGAGCGGCGGACGGAACAGGTGTGGATCGGTTGCCAGAACCGATTCAAGACGAGCACGGGATGTTCGAGTATGGCAGTCATTACCTTTCCCAATCAATCGGCGGCACGCTAGCAAAGCCCGCGGCCCCGGCAACCCAAAAGGTTGTGAAACAGCCGGCGGAATCCATATTCCTTTGCTCATCAAGCGAGCTGAAAGCACCGGCAGCGGCTAGGAAACAGCGGGCCCAGCAGTGCCCGCCGCTCCAGAGCCGGTCCGCCAATGTCCGATCATGGCGGTTTCGTCACACTTTCTCCCTATCCAGCCGATGCCCGGCCACGCAGAAAGGCCCCAGTGAACGGCTTCACCACCCATTTCATGCGCGAACCGGGGGCCCCGGGGCGCTTTGTGACAACTTTGTCACAAAGGCCGCCTTGGGAAATCCCCGCCAAATCATTACCTAGCGTCCGTGTGTGGCGGAATCCGTGCGATTTCGTCACACAAGCCACTAAAAACAAATGCAATCCATGAAATCAATCCAACGCACCCTGCTCGCCACCAGCCTGCTTGGCTGCCTCGCTGCCCAAGCCGGCACCGACACCGCCGCCACCACCGAAGCGCCCGCTTCCCCAAGCACCGCCACCGGCCTGCTGGTCGGCAAATTCCCCGGCGACACCGCTTGGGACCGCGCCTGGTCCGCCTTCACGCTCTATAAAGACGACAGCAACCCGATCCTCCAGGAATTCTCCCTCCAAGGCCGCTTGCAGGTGCAGTCGATTTACGGCGAGTCGAACGACGACAGCTTCAACACCTCCGACTACAAGGACGCCGGCAACGACGAAAATGTCTGGGGCAACGACATCGAAGCCCGTCGCGCCCGCATCGGTTTCAAATCCAAGTGGTTCCAAAACTGGAAGTTCGAAGGCCAGATCAACGTCGATAACGACGGCCAAGACAACTCGGGCGACAACACGTTCTACAAGGACATCTACGACCTCTTCATCACCTACGCCCCTTCGGACGCCCTCAACATCTCCGCAGGCAAGACCAAAGTGAAATTCAGCCGCGAACAGGAAATCTCCTCCAAGGAAATCCTCACCATCGAGCGCAGCCTGATCTCCAACACCCTCTTCCCCGGCGAGTTGACCGGCGCATGGGTCTCCGGAAAAGGCATCCAGGAACACTGGCTCTATGAACTCGGAATTTACGGCAGCGACCGCGTCCGCGAGTTCTCCAGCTTCGATCAGGGTGTCGTCGTGCTCGGAAAAATCGGTTACGACTACTCCGCACAAGCCGGGTTGGACACCGCCGTGGCCTCCTTCCACTACATGCACAACAGCGCGCCAGGATTCGCCGACCTCAAGGACGAGGCTTACACTCCCAGCACCTCTCCCGACTTCACGGATTCCATCGCCCTGACCAACGACATCACCAGCGGCCGTTTCGGTTTGACCACCGAACTGCTCTACGGATTCGGCTTTGAAGGAACCGAGGATCGCTACAGCAGCAAAGGCAAATACGGCCCTCAAACCATCAATCAATCGGACGTGCTCGCCCTGAGCATCATCCCGTCCTACTTCATCGCCGATGGCCTCCAATTGGTCGGTCGCCTGCAAGTGGCAAGCTCCTCCGATCCCGATGGTCTGCGCGTCCCATCCCGCTATGAGCGCCTTGTCTCCGGCGACGACGAAAAAGGCAACACCTACACCTCCGCCTACGTCGGCCTCAACTACTACCTCTACGGCCACAAGCTCAAGCTCATGAACGGCCTCGAATACTCCACCCTCGGCGGCGGCGACTACGACGGCTACACCTTCATGAGCGGCCTCCGTTTCTCATTCTAAAAATTCTCATTGATCCAAATCACCAATACCAACATCAGATGAAAATCATCAGCACGCTATTCGCAACAGCCGCCCTGCTCTCCATGGCCGGCGCGCAAACCCTCAGCATCAAAGGCAGCGACACCCTCGGCGCCAAGCTCATCCCCCAGTTAGCCGAAGGCTTCAAGGCCGCCGGCAACACGGGCGTGAAATTCGAGATCGCCGCGGAAGGTTCCACCACCGCCTTCCCCGCACTTGCCAACGGCACCGCCCAGATCGGCATGTCCTCCCGCAAGGTCAAGGACGAGGAGCGCACCTTCTGCCGCACCAAGGGCGTTTACCTCAAGGAGCACGGCATCTGCCACGACATGCTCGTGGTCATCGTGAACAAGAACTCGCCCTTGGCCAAGCTGACCAAGGACCAGGTCGCCAAGATTTTCACCGGTCAAATCAAGGACTGGTCGGAAATCGGCGGCGCTCCCGGCAAGATCTCCATCTACACCCGCAACACCTCCTCCGGCACCTACAAGGACTGGCAGAAGCTCGCCATGGGCGGCCGCGACTACCCGTCCAGCTCCCTGAAAATGGCCGGTAACGAGCAGATCGCCCAGGAAGTGGCCAAGAACAAAAACGGCATCGGCTACGTCGGCCTCGCCTATTCCAAGACCGCCGGCACCAAGACGATCGTCATCGACGGCGTCGAACCCGTCGCTCAAAACGCCAAGAAATACGTTTACGCCCGCCTTTGCTACCTCTACGCGCCGGACAAGCCGACCGCCGAGGCCCAAGCCTTCATGGATTACATCGAGTCGTCCGCCGGCCAAGACATCGTCCGCAAGGTCGGTTTCATCCCGGTCAAGGATCTGTAAACGTCTCCACCCTGTTGTTTCGGTTGCTAGGAGATGGGCATCGCGGGCTCGCCGGCGGTGCTCATTTTCTTGTCTATTCCGAAATGGCCACTTATCACCCTTCCATCGCGCATGCCCCAGCAAGAAAGCTCATCGCCCCAAGCCCCTCATCGTTTCCAGCGACAAGGTTTCTCCTTCGAGAAGGCGATCCGGTTTTTCTTCGCGTCCAATGCCGGGCTGACCATCGTCATCCTGGCGCTCATCATCATTTTCCTGCTCAAGGAAGGCCTCGGCTTTTTCCCCGGCTATCAGCGGGAATTACAGGTTTACCGGATCGCCGGCCTGGAGTTCGTTGACATCTCCCGGAAAAACCTGACCGCCCACGAACAGCTCGCCAGCGTCCTCAACCGCGCTTATTACGCCGAAATCAACGGCAAGTGCGCCCACCAGATGCGCCGCTCGCAGGAAGCCAGCGCGCTCTTCAACGCCTACACCGACCAGACCGGACCCACCCGCGACCTCGTCCTCAGCAACTCTCAGGCCGAGATCACCCCCAACCCGGAAATGCTCGGCGCACTCCGCGCCAATTTCGACCAACAAAAACTCAAGGCCCTCGCCTCGCTGCCCGCCACCCCGCACCTCACCGCAGACGAGCGCCGCGAGCTGATCGAATCCATCCACACCCGGCCCATCGACTCGACCGACGACCCCGCCCTCGTCACCGCGCTTGCCGAGGAATTCGCCGCCGCCCGCGAAAAACAAGCGCAGCCGCTGCTGGAAATGCGCGCCACCATCGACACCTTCGAAGCCGCCGGCGCGGACCTCAGCTCGCTGATCTCGGAAATGACCGAGTCCGTCACCGCCACCAAGGAAAAGATCCAGAGCGCCGACATCCTCGAAAAAGACCGCAAAACCCTGCTCGCCGCCGCCGCCAGCGCCAAAGACCCCGCCGAACGCGAAAAACTCGTCTCCGAAGCACAAGCCTCCCTCGCCGACAAACCCGACGTCGAAGGCCCGATCCAAATCCTGCTGGAGCGTCGCCCGGACTGCGTCAAAACCCACACCGCTCTCCAGCAAGCCGCCGCCGGCATCGTCAGCCAACTCCCCGCCACGCTCTCCCAGCCCGAGGCCGCCCGCCTGCTATCAGTCGCCCGCAACAACTGGCCCTTGTTCATCGCCGACCTCCAAAATGCCCCTGCGGAAATCACCGCCTGGAAACACGACGCCCCCGTCCCCTTGTCCGCCGCCATCTCCTCGTTTCTCACCGGCAAGGACTGGGTCACCGGCGGCGAGTGGCAGGACTTCTACGGAATTTTACCGCTCGCCATCGGCTCGCTGATGATCTCCATCGTCGCGCTCACCATCGCCATTCCCAGCGGCATCGGCGCGGCGGTTTACGTCAACCAATTCGCCTCCAGCCGCGAGCAAGCACTCATCAAGCCGGTCATCGAGTTCATCCAGGCGATTCCCTCGGTCGTCCTCGGCTTCATCGGCATCCTCGTTTTCGGCACGGTGCTCCGCGATCTATCCATGCTGGATTCCCTGCAGTGGATTCCCGGATTCCCCATCGAGGAGCGACTCAATATTTTCACCGCCGGCTGCCTGCTCGCGCTCATGAGCATCCCCACCATTTTCTCGCTCGCCGAGGACGCGATCAACAACGTGCCCTCCGCCTACGCGGAAGCCTCCGAAGCCCTCGGCGCGTCGCGGGTCCAGACCACCTTCCGCGTCGTCATCCCCGCCGCGTTTTCCGGGATCCTCGCCGCCGTCCTGCTCGGACTTGGCCGCGTCATCGGAGAAACCATGGTCGTCCTGCTCGTCGCCGGCAACCGGATCAAAATCCCCGATTTCACCTCCGGTCTCGGCAGCTTTTTCCAACCGGCCCACACCCTCACCGGCATCATCGCCCAGGAGCTGGGAGAAGTCCCGCTCGGCAGCGTCCACTACCGCGCGCTGTTCGTCGTCGGCATCCTGCTCTTCGCCGTCGTCCTCGCGATCAACGCCACCGCGCATCGCTTCGTGAACAAGATGAAGCACTAACTTTCCCCACCCCATGTTCGACCCGGAAAAACTGATCCGCAAAGGCCTCCCCAAAGGGCACTTCAAGGACCTCGTGGTCCGCTCCCTGCTCGGCGGGACGACCTATCTCGTCGTCATCATCGCGGCCTTGCTGTTTGGAAAAATCATCATCGACGGCGCCCCCGTCCTGTTCAAGGCGGAGGCCCCGTTTGTCGATTTCGAATTCCTCACCGCGAAAAACCAGACGCTCCACGTCTTCGACGACGCCCAAGGCACCCGCCACCAGCTTCCCGCCTCGGAATACAGCGCCTACCTCGCCAAACACGAAGGCGTGCCGATTTATAACGAGCAAACCTACTCCTACTCCGGCGGCGGCATCGCCGGCCCCATCGCCGGCACCGCGCTGCTCACTCTCGGCTCGATGATCCTCGCGCTGTTCTTCGGAGTCAGCGCCGCCATTTATCTGTCGGAGTATGCCAAGCAAAGCCCGTTCATCCACGCGGTCCGCCTCGCCATCCTCAACCTCGCCGGCATTCCCTCCATCGTCTTCGGACTGTTCGGCTTCTCCGTCTTCGTGCTCGCCGTGCCAGTTATCACCGCCACTCCGTCCGACCGCTCGCTGCTCACCCTGCCGCTTTTCATCGGCGACTACGTGATGAGTTTCCAAGGCTGGAACTCCTCGCTCATGGCCGGTTGCGCCACCCTCGCCTGCATGATCCTGCCGGTCATCATCACCGCCTCCGAGGAATCGCTGCGCGCCGTTCCCCAAGGATTCCGCGACGCCTCGCTCGCCATGGGAGCCACCCGCTGGCAGACCATCCGCAAATGCGTGCTGCCGTTTTCCCTGCCCGGCATTCTCACTTCCTCGCTGCTCGCCATCACCCGCGTCGCCGGGGAAACCGCGCCCATCATGTTCACCGCCGCCGTCGCCGCCAAGGACGACCTGCCGTGGCAGGGACTCAAAAGCCCGTTCGACCTCCTCTCCTCGCAAGTCCAGGCGCTGCCCTATCACATCTACACCCTCGCCGCCCGCATCCCGAGCTCCGAATACACCCAGCGCGCCCAATACGGCTCCGTCTTCGTCTTCCTCATGCTCGTCGCCGTCCTCTCCCTCGGCTCCATGATCCTGCGCGCCAAACTCCGGGCCAAACTCAAATGGTAAGCATGAACACCGCCATTCAAATCAAGAACCTGTCGTTTGCTTATAACAGCAAACAGGTCCTCCACGATGTCACCATGGACATCCCCGCCCGCCAGGTCACCGCCTTCATCGGACCCTCCGGCTGCGGCAAATCCACCCTCCTCCGCTGCTTCAACCGCATCAACGACCGCATCCCCGGCGCCCACCTCACTGACGGATCCATCCTGGTCCACGACATCGACATCAACCGCCGCGACATCGACCTCCAGGAACTCCGCCGCCGCATCGGCATGGTGTTTCAAAAGTATAACCCGTTCGCCAAGTCGATTTATGAAAACGTCGCCTTCAGCCTGCGCGTCGCCGGCCAGACCAAGCGCGCCGAGCTCGACGACATCGTCGAAAACGCCCTGCGCAGCGCCGCGCTCTGGGACGAGGTGAAAGACCGCCTCCACGCCAGCGCCTTCGGCCTCTCCGGCGGCCAGCAGCAACGGCTTTGCATCGCCCGCGCCATCGCCAACCAACCGGAAATCCTCCTGATGGACGAACCGTGCGCCGCGCTCGATCCCCTCGCCACCCTCAAAATCGAGGAGCTGATCCGCGAGTTGAAACAACAATACACCATCGTCATCGTCACCCATAACATGGCGCAGGCCACCCGCTGTTCCGACCAGACCGCCTTCATGTATCTGGGCAAGCTCGTCGAGTTCGGACCCACCATGCAGATTTTCGAAACCCCGAAGGACCCCCAGACCGAGGCCTACATCACCGGAACCTTCGGCTGATCCTATCAAACGCCATGCACGACACCATGCATCACCCGCCGGCAAGCCTCCAAGAGGCAGGCACCTCCGTCGCCGTGCACGACCTTGACTTCTGTTATGGCGCGTCGCAGGCGCTCACGGGCATCAATCTGGAAATCCCGGCTAACAGCGTCACCGCCTTCATCGGTCCCTCCGGCTGCGGCAAGTCCACCTTGCTGCGCTGCATCAACCGGATGAACGATGAAATCCCGGCAGCCCGCATCACCCGCGGCGGCATCCAGATCAACGGCATCGACATTTACGACCCCTCCGTGGACGTGGTGAAACTCCGCCGCGACGTCGGCATGGTGTTCCAGAAATCCAACCCCTTCCCGCGCAGCATCTACGAAAACGTCGCCTTCGGCCTGCGGCTGCGGGGCGAGCGCGACAAGTCGGTGATCGACCACGCCGTCGAGGACGCCCTCCAGGCATCCGCCTTGTGGGACGAGGTCAAGGACCGCCTCCAGGAATCCGCCCTCGGCCTGTCCGGCGGACAACAGCAGCGTCTGTGCATCGCCCGCACCATCGCCGTGAAGCCCCAGGTCATCCTGATGGACGAGCCGTGCAGCGCCCTCGACCCCATCGCCACCGCCAAGGTCGAGGACCTCATCTGGGACCTGAAAACCGACTATACCTTCGTCATCGTCACCCATAACATGCAGCAAGCCGCGCGCGTCTCGGACACCACCGCTTTCTTCTACATGGGCGAGCTCGTCGAGTACGCCGCCACCTCGAAAATATTCAGCAATCCGAGCATCAAGAAAACCGAGGAATACATCAGCGGCCGATTCGGCTGATTCCATTCACCAACCACCAACATACTCCCATGAGCAGCCAGCACATATTACGCGAATTCGACAAAGGGATGGAATCACTCAAGGCGGACGTCCTGTTGATGGCCAGCCTGACCCGCCAAAACCTCGAACGCGCCATGCGCGCCTTGCTGGAGCGCGACATCGACCTCGCCCGCTCCGTCATCGCCGACGACGCCGACGTCGACGACCTCGAGCGCAAGATCGACCAAGGCGGCATGGACATCCTCGTGCGCTTCCATCCGGTGGCCTCCGACCTGCGGCTCGTCATCACCTCGATGAAAATGGCCCACAACCTCGAGCGGATTTCCGACCACGCGGTGAACATCGCCAAGCGCGCCAAGAAAATCTGCAAGGCCGCCCCGCTTGAAGAAGCCGCCCTAACCGAGCCGCTCTACACCTTGGCTGACAAACTCCTGCGAGACGCGCTGACGGCCTACACCGACGCGAACGCCGAACTCGGCGAAAGCCTCAAAGCCCGCGACAAGGAACTCGACCGCCTGCACAAACAGATGATCGCCTCGCTCAGCGGTCGCTTGGAAACCTCCGCCGGTCGCGCGGAAAACCTGCTGCACCTCATCTTCGTCGCCCGCTCGATCGAGCGCATCGGCGACCTCGCCGTCAACATCGGCGAGGACGCCGTCTTCCTCGGCGAGGCCCGCGACATCCGGCATGAACACCGGAAATCTCCTGCCGACGGCAGCGACGCGCCAAGCTGAGCCGGCCTCCGGCTGCTTGAAAATCCGCGGAATCGGGTGTAGGTTCAACCTCCCCCGCCGCGCATGAACACCGACCGCCTGATCGCGTATTTCTCGATGGAAATCGCGCTGGAACTGGAAATGCCCACCTACTGTGGCGGGCTCGGCATTCTAGCAGGCGACACCTTGCGCGCCGCAGCGGACAGCCAGTTGCCCGTCGCCGCCATTTCCCTGCTGCACCGCAAAGGCTATTTCTGCCAACGCCTCGCAGCCGACGGCTCGCAAACCGAACAATCCTGCGAGTGGCCCATCGAGGACTTCCTGAGGGAACTTCCTTCCCGCGCCTCGGTCGTCATCAGCGGCCGCACGGTCTATCTCCGGGCTTGGGAATACCACGTGAAGGGAGCGAAGGGCGCCATCGTCCCGGTCTATCTGCTCGATACCGACCTGCCGGAAAACACCGAATGGGACCGCCGCCTCACCGACCATCTCTATGGCGGGGATAGCTGGTACCGGCTGTGCCAGGAAATCGTCATGGGCATCGGCGGCGTGCGAATGTTGCGGGAGCTCGGCCATCGCAACCTCACGCGCTTCCACATGAACGAGGGCCACGCCAGCCTGCTGGCCATGGAATTGCTAGACGAGGAGGCGCGCGCGGCCGGCCGGGAAAACTTCAACCACGACGACGTGGAGTCGGTCCGCCGGAAATGCGTTTTCACCACCCACACCGCCGTCCCCGCCGGTCACGACATGTTCCCTCTCGACATGGTCGCCGCCGCTCTCGGCCGCACCGAAGTCTGTGAAATGCGCGAGATTTTCTGCTGCGGCGGCAACCTGAACATGACCTACCTCGCGCTCAATCTCAGCCACTACGTCAACGGCGTCGCCAAGAAGCACACGGAGGTTTCCCAGCGCATGTTCGCGGGCTATCAGATCCACGACATCACCAATGGCGTGCATGTCCCCACTTGGGTCGCGCCCCCGTTCCAGCGGCTTTACGACCGCTACAGCCCCGGCTGGCGGGAGGACAATTTCAACCTGCGCCACGCGCTGAGCCTCCCCGCTTCGGAAGTTTGGGAAGCCCACGCCGAGGCCAAAGCCGACCTTCTCGACCGCGTGAACCGCGAGACCAACGCCGGCATGGAGGCCAACGTCCTCACCTTCGGCTTCGCGCGCCGCGTCGCCGACTACAAAAGGGCCGACTTGTTCCTCCACGATCTCGAACGGCTCAAGTCCATCGCCCGTCAAACCGGCGTGTTCCAGGTGGTGTATGCCGGCAAGGCCCATCCCGGTGACGACGTCGGCAAGGAAACCATCCGCAAGATTTTCCAAGCCATCGAAGCGCTCAAAGGCCATGTCCGGATCGCCTACCTAACGGACTACAACTGGGAGCTCGGCCGCTTGATCACCGCGGGCGTGGACGTCTGGCTGAACACCCCGCTCCCGCCGCTGGAAGCCTCCGGCACCAGCGGCATGAAGGCCGCGGTCAACGGGGTGCCCAGCCTCAGCATCCTTGACGGCTGGTGGATCGAAGGCTGCATCGAGGGCACCACCGGCTGGGCCATCGGGAGCTTGTCGCGATCGACCGATCCGGCACAAACCACGCCTCTCGACGCCGCGTCGCTCTATGACAAAATCGAGCAGGTGGTGATTCCGCTTTATTACAACGAGCGCGACCGTTTTCTCGACGTCATGCGCCACGCCATCGCGCTCAACGGCGCGTATTTCACCACCCAGCGGATGTTGCTTCAGTACGTGCTGAGCGCCTATTTCTAGCAAACAATGCTTGGGTTCCCGGTGAAACAAACGATGGTTCCGCGCGTAGCCTGTTGATCCATGCGCGCCCATCGTTTCTCCCACATCAAGAGCCTCGCCGTGCTGGCAGTGCTTCAAACCTGCGCTCAAGCGGCGGAACTTCTGCCCGCGATGGTCGTGCTCGCGGAGCGGCGGCTTGGTGAGGAGCCGGCCGCACGGCTGGCAGAGTGGAGCCGTGAGGATTTGCGGCAAGCCGCGCCGCGGACGATCGACGAAATGCTGGCGAAGGAGCCTTCGTTCTCGCTCTATCGGCGGCAGTCGTCGGTGTTCGGCAACCCGACCTCGGCCGGGGTGAGCCTCCGCAACACGGGCGCGACCGCCGCCTCGCGGACCTTGGTTCTGTTGGACGGAATCCCGCAGAATGATCCGTTCGGCGGCTGGGTTTACTGGGCTCGCTACGACGCGGCGGCGCTCGAATCGATCCGCATCGTGCCCGCGGCCCGCGCGGCGGTTTGGGGCAACCAAAGCCCGGCGGGAGTGATCCAGATGAACGGACCCGCGCCGTTTGAAAACCGCCACTCGCTCAAAACCGGCGGCGGCAGCCAGGGGACGTTCAGCGGCTCGACGTCCCATCAGATGACCAACGCGGACAAAACGCAGGCGGTGTCGTTTTCCTCCTTCGGCCTGCACAGCGACGGATTTTTCGCGGTCGATTCCTCGCAGCGCGGCCCGATTGACCGCAAGCTGGACACCGAGCTGGCGGGCGCGGATTTGAAATTCGCCTGGCTCGCCGCGCCGGGCCTAACCATCGAGCCGATGGTCTCGTGGTATCAGGAAAACCGCGGCAACGGCACGCCCCTAACCGGCAATTCCACCGAGGCGCTGGACCTCGCGCTGCGCGTCACCTCGGATGACGGGGATTTTTCCTGGCAGGCGATCGGCTGGCACCAGCGGCGGGAGTTCGAGTCCGTGTTCAGCTCGGTGAACGCGGACCGGACGGCGGAAACGCTGGCGCTCGACCAGTTCGACGTGCCCGGTCGCGGCACCGGCGCGGCGTTCACGACGCTGTGGGACGGCGGCGGCGCGTGGACTTTCAGCAGCGGCGCGGACACCCGGTTTCTATCCGGCGAGACGAATGAAACCGTCGGCACCTTCCGCACGCGGGAAGCCGGCGGCGACCAGGCGTTCGCGGGAATTTTCGCCGCGGCGGGCTATCAGGCGGACGAGCAAACCCGCGTCGATGCGAGCGCCCGGCTCGACGGCTGGCAGCTAACGGACGGCCGTAGGATCGAGACTTCGCTCGCGACCGGAGCAGCGCTGCGGACGGACGAACAAGACGATCGCGACGGCGTCGAACCATCGGCATCGGTCGAGCTGACCCGCCAGCTCCACGACGATCTGGCAGGAAAAATTTCCGCAGGCACGGCGTTCCGGCTGCCGACCTTGAACGAGCTGCACCGCCCGTTTCGCGTCCGCAATGACATCGTCGAGGCGAATCCGGAACTGGACGCGGAGCGGTTTTTCAGCATCGAGGCGGGACTGGATTGGAAACCGGCGGAGAGCCTGAAAATGAGCGCCGCGGTTTTCCATCACTGGATTTCCGACGCCATCGCCAACGTGCCGGTGACCGATCCCGCGCAAATCACGGAGATTTTCGGAACCATTCCGCCGGGCGGCAGTGGCTCGCAGCGGCAAAATGTGAAGCAGGCGCAGGTGACCGGGATCGAGGGGAAAATCGAATGGCTGCCGACGGACGCGGTGACGCTCGGGCTCGACGCCCTGTGGTCACACACCGAGTTCAGCGAGTCGCCGGACCAGCCGCTGCTGGACGGCAAGCCCTTCCCGCAAGCGCCCGACCTGCGCTTGATCGCCAGCGCCGAGTGGCGGGCGACGGAGGGGATTTCCCTTTTCGCGGGCTGTGAATACGGCGCCTCGCAATACGACGACGCGCTGGCCAGCCGCGAGATTTCGGACTTCACCAGCGTGAGGATCGGCGCGAGGTGGCAGATGGCGGGCGCGACCTATCAGATCCGGATCGAGAACCTGCTCGACGAGGCGATCCAGACCGGCCTGAGCAGCGACGGGATCCGCACGTTGGCCGCGCCGCGCTCGTTGTGGATCGGCGCGGAGTGGGAATTTTAGGTCATGCGCGACAGAATCCATTCCCAGGTTGCGTTTCACTGCGAATTCATGACTCTTCCCACCATGCGCAAGTTCTTACCCATGCTCCTTTGCCTTTCCGGCATCGCTTCCGCCCAGCAAATCAAAGTGGAGGACATCTACGCCAAATACTGCTCAGGGTGCCACGGCGCGAAATTCGAGGGCGGCCAAGGCGGCATACTCGTCGATGGCGTGTGGAAACACGGGAGCACCGATGCGGAAATCGCCAAGACCATCACCAAGGGCAACCTCCAGTTAGGAATGGTTCCTTGGGAAGGCATTCTTACCGGTGACCAAATCCGCTCGTTGGTGATTTTCCTCCGCGAAAAGGAAAAGCAGACGCTCGCCAAAGGAATGAGCTTCCCGAAACCATCGCCCGACAAAGTCACCAAGACCGAGCTGCACGACTACCGCATCGAGACACTCGTGGAGAGCGGAATCAAAGATCCGTGGGCGATCGCCTTCTTGCCCGATGGCCGCAAGCTCCTCACGGAAAAGTCCGGCAGGCTACGCTTCATCACCGCCGACGGGAAACTCGACCCCAAGGAAATCGAAGGAATTCCAGCGGTCATCGAGCACGGCCAAGGCGGTCTGATGGAAGTGGCGGTGCATCCGGACTATGCGAAAAACGGCTGGGTTTACCTCGGCTTGTCGGACGGCACCCGCGAAAAGCGCGAAGGCGGCAAGGATGAAGTCCGCTGCATCACCGCCGTCGTCCGCGGCAAAATCAAGGGCCATAAGTGGACCGAGCAAGAATGGATCTATCGGCCGGATCCCAAATTCAGATCCGGCGCGGGTGTCCACTTCGGGACCCGCTTTGTCTTCGACAAGGGCTACATCTATTTCGTCATCGGCGAGCGCGGCGGCTTGATGGAAGTGCAAGACCTCTCACTGCCTAACGGCAAAATCCACCGCCTTCATGACGACGGTCGGGTGCCCGCCGACAATCCTTTTGTGAAAACCAAGGACGCGATTCCCGGCATCTGGTCCTACGGCCACCGCAACCCGCAAGGCCTCGCGATGGACGCGCGCGACGGCACGCTTTACAGCACCGAGCACGGCCCCCGCGGCGGCGACGAGCTGAACCTCATCAAGCCCGGCGCCAATTACGGCTGGCCGATCGTCACCCTCGGCATGAACTACGACGGCATGCCGATGAGCTATCGCGGTCCTGATGGAAAGGAAATATTGTCCGTCACCGAAAAGGAGGGCATGGAAGAACCGGTCGCCTTTTGGCTGCCATCCATCGCGGTTTGCGGCTTGGATTTCTACACGGGTGACAAGTTTTCGAAGTGGAAGAACGACCTGCTGGTAGGCGCGCTCGCCCAGCAGGAAATCCGCCGGCTCCGCATCGAGGACAAGAAGGTGGTCTCTCAGGAAATCATCCTCAAGGACATCGGCCGCGTGCGCGACGTCGCCATGGGCCCGGACGGATTGATCTACGTGATTCTCAACGGCCCCGACCGCCTGGTGCGGATCGTGCCGGCCGGGAAATAAAGCCTGAGTTCGGGATCCACGGGGGAAATCCGTTTCGGTTGTGAGCGGTTTCGAGCCTTCAGAGCGGCACCACCATGCCTTCGGCTTCGGCGAGTTTCTCCTGGTTGGTGTCGAAAGTTAGAAATTGGGCCGCACCGAGGTGGACGGCGGTGGCGACGTGGAGGATGTCGGCGAGGCGGTGGCCGCCGGCTTCCGTGTGTTTCGCGCTGAGTTCCTCGGCGATCCGGTGCACGTCCGCCCAGTCCGGGGCGACCATTTCCAAAATGCCGCCTGCGAGATCGGACTGCAACGCTCGGAGCATGGCGGCACCTTCGGTTTTGGAAAAACCCTTGCTGCGGTCCTTTTCAAACAGGCGGGCTTGGAAACGGACGGACTGGCGGAATTCGAGCAGCAGAAAGGTGGAAACTGGCAGCGGCTCCGCCAACATTTTCTGATAGGCCACCGCCCGCGGTGAAGTGTGCTGCTTGCGGTAGAGCGAGCAGAGGAAGGAAGTGTCGGGATAGACATTCATCCCAGATCACCCTCGAGTTCCGCTTCCCGCATCGCCCGGACTTCTTCTTCGGTGAAGACCCGCTCGCCCCAGATTTCATCGAGCCTTGCCATGAAATCGACTTTCGGCTTCACGGCTTTTGCCGACTTCGGAGTGGCCGAGAGGAATCCAATCGGCTTTCCCCGTTTTTCAATGCGGATCTCCTCGCCCTCGCCGAGCCAGGTTTCCACTTTGGAGAAGTTGTTCCGGAGGTCGCGGACGGTCACGGTTTTCATGTGGACAAATTGTGTCCACATCGGGGATTTGTCAATGACGCGAAAAAGCCGGGCAGGTTTCCCTGTCCGGCTTTTTGATAGATGAATGAATTCGCAGCGACCGGTGATCGCCGCTACGCGGGTTACATCATGCCGCCCATGCCGCCGTGGTCGTGACCATGGCCGCCGCCGCCACCTGCTGGTTCCTTGGAAGGAAGGTCGGTGATGAGGCACTCGGTGGTGAGCAGGAGTCCGGAGATGGACGCTGCGTTTTGGAGCGCGGTGCGGGTGACCTTGGTAGGATCGACGACACCGGAAGCGATGAGGTCTTCGAACTTGTCGGTCGCGACGTTGTAGCCTTCGCCGCCTTTGCCGTTTTTCACGTGCTCGACGATGAGGGCAGCTTCGCGGCCTGCGTTTGCAACGAGCTGGCGAAGCGGCGCTTCGACGGCGCGGGAAACGATGCCTGCGCCGGTCTTTTCGTCGCCGACGAGACCAAGGTCGCCGATGGCTGCTTGGGCGCGGATGAGGGCGGTGCCACCACCGGCGACGATGCCTTCTTCAACGGCCGCACGGGTCGCGTGGAGGGCGTCTTCGACGCGGGCTTTCTTTTCCTTCATCTCGGTTTCGGTGGCTGCACCGACGTTGATGACGGCGACGCCGCCTGCGAGCTTGGCAAGACGCTCTTGGAGCTTCTCGCGGTCGTAGTCGCTGGTGGTGTCTTCGATTTGGCGGCGGATTTGGTTCACGCGGCCGGTGATGCCTTCGGAAGTGCCGCCACCTTCAACGATGGTGGTGTTTTCCTTGGTGATGGTGACGCGCTTGGCTTCGCCGAGGTCGCTGAGTTCCACGCCTTCGAGCTTGATGCCGAGGTCTTCGGTGATGACGCGGCCACCGGTGAGGATGGCGAGGTCTTCGAGCATGGCCTTGCGGCGGTCGCCGAAACCAGGAGCCTTGACGGCGGCGATGTTGAGGATGCCGCGGAGCTTGTTGACGACGAGAGTCGCGAGGGCTTCACCTTCGACGTCTTCGGCGATGATGAGGAGTGGGCGGCCGGTCTTGGCAACCTTTTCAAGGAGCGGAAGCATGTCCTTAAGGGACGAGATCTTCTTTTCGTTGATGAGGATGTAAGCGTTCTCGAGGAAGGCTTCCATGGACTCGGGGTTGGTGACGAAGTACGGGCTGAGGTAGCCTTTGTCGAACTGCATGCCTTCGACGACTTCGAGGGTGGTTTCGATGCCTTTGGCTTCTTCAACGGTGATGGTTCCGTCCTTGCCGACCTTGTCCATGGCTTCGGCGATGATGCCACCGATTTCCTGGTCCGAGTTGGCGGAGATGGAAGCAACTTGGGCGATTTCCTTGGCGTCGGAGACGGGCTTGGAAAGCACTTTAAGTTGGGCGACGATCGCTTCGGTGGCCTTCATGATGCCGCGTTGCAGCGAGATCGGGTTGGCACCGGCGGTGACGTTGCGGAGGCCTTCTTTGTAGATGGCTTCGGCAAGCACGGTGGCGGTGGTGGTGCCGTCGCCGGCGATGTCGGAAGTGCGGCTGGAAACCTCGCGGATCAGTTGGGCACCCATGTTTTCATAAGGGCACTCAAGTTCGATTTCCTTGGCAACCGAGACACCGTCCTTGGTGATGGTTGGGGAACCGAATTTCTTGTCGAGGATGACGTTGCGTCCAGCAGGCCCGAGGGTCGCTTTAACGGCACGTGCAAGTTTTTCCACACCGCGCAGGAGGGCCTGGCGTGCAGATTCGTCGAATTGGAGTTGTTTGGCCATGTTAGTTTAGATTTGAGATTTGAAATTTCAGATTTGAGATCGGGTGATCAGCCGACGATGCCGAGGATATCGGATTCGTTGAGGATGAGGACTTCTTGTCCGTCGAGTTTGACTTCGGTGCCGCCGTATTTGGAGATGAGGACCTTGTCGCCGACCTTGACGGTGAACTCGATGGCCTTGCCATTGTCGTCCTTGCCGCCGGTGCCGAGGCTGAGCACTTCAGCTTCCTGAGGCTTTTCCTTGGCGGTGTCCGGAAGGACGATGCCGCCGGCGCTGATGGCGTCGGCTTCGAGACGTTTGACGAGGACGCGTTGTCCGAGTGGTTTGATGTTAGCCATAATAATATGTGTGTTTGGTTTGGTTTCTGTGAGAAGCCACGCTGCGAACGCAGAGTGGAAAGTAATCAGTGATCGGGGATCAGTGGAAGAGATTTTAGGCAAAAAAAGTGGCGGCGCATTGCGGGCGCCGCCACGGTGGATCAATCGACGACTTCGGCGTCGACGACTTTGCCTTTGGCTTGTTTTGGCTCGCTGGAGGCACCGGCTTCGGCTGGCTCGACGTCGGGCTGGGCGGCTCCGGCTTGGGCTTGTTGGGCGGCTTCGGCGAGGGCTTGGAGGGAACCTTCGAGATCGCTGACGGCCTTGTTGATGGTGTCAACATTGTCGCTGGAGATCGCGTCCTTCACGGCTTGGATTTTGCCGCCGAGCATTTCCTTGAGTTCGGCGGGGGCGTTGTCGCCGAGTTCGCCGAGTTGTTTTTCGACAGAGAAGACGAGGTTGTCGGCCTTGTTCTTGGCATCGACTTTTTCAACGCGCTTCTTGTCTTCGTCGGCGTGGGCTTCGGCGTCACGCTTCGCTTGCTCGATCTCGTCCTTGGAAAGGCCGGAGGAGCCTTGGATGGAGATTTTTTGTTCCTTGCCGGACTGCTTGTCCTTGGCGGAAACGTGGAGGATGCCGTTGGCGTCGATGTCGAAGGTGACTTCGATTTGCGGCTCACCGCGGCGGGCCGGGGCGATGCCGTCGAGCTTGAAGTTGCCGAGCAGTTTGTTGTCGGAGAACATCGGGCGCTCGCCTTGGCAGATGCGGATATCGACGGCGGGTTGGCTGTCGGAGGCGGTCGAGAAAATCTGCGACTTCTTGGCCGGGATGGTGGTGTTGCGTTCGATCATCGCGGTGGCGCGGGAGCCTTCCGTTTCGATGGAAAGCGTGAGCGGGCTGACGTCGAGAAGAAGCACATCTTTGACATCGCCGCGGAGGACGCCGCCTTGGATGGCCGCGCCGATGGCGACGACTTCATCCGGGTTGACGCCTTGGTGCGGCGTTTGGCCGGCGAGTTCGCGGGCGATTTCGACGACTTTCGGCATGCGGGTCATGCCGCCGACGAGCACGAGCTCATTGATTTGCGCGGCGGAAAGACCGGCTTCCTTGAGACAGTCTTTGACTGGCTTCTTGGTGCGCTCGAAGAGAGAGTCGGTGAGTTGCTCCAGTTTCGACCGGGTGAGGGTGAGCTGGATGTGCTTCGGTCCGGTGGCATCGGCCGTGACGAAGGGTAGGCTGATGTCGTAGGACTGGGTGGAGGAGAGGGCGATTTTCGCTTTTTCGGCTTCTTCCTTGATGCGCTGGAGGGCGTCGGGCTGGCCGGAAAGGTCGATGCCTTGGTCCTTTTTGAACTCGCCGACGATCCACTGGATCAGAGCATTGTCCCAGTCGTCACCGCCGAGCGAGGTGTCGCCGTCGGTGGCGAGGACTTCGAAGACGCCGTCGCCGATTTCGAGCACGGAGATGTCGAAAGTGCCACCGCCGAGGTCGTAGACGGCGATTTTCTCGTCGGACTTCTTGTCGAGGCCGTATGCGAGGGCGGCCGCAGTCGGCTCGTTGATGATGCGGAGCACTTCGAGGCCGGCGATCTCACCGGCGGCCTTGGTGGCGTTGCGCTGGGAGTCGTTGAAATAGGCGGGAACCGTGATGACGGCCTGGGTGATTTTTTCACCGAGCTTGGCTTCGGCGTCGGCCTTGAGCTTGCCGAGGACCATGGCGGCGATTTCCTGCGGCGAGTAGGTCTTCTTCTCGCCGGCGACTTCCACCTGGATGTGGGCGTCGCCATTGGCGGCGGCGACGATGGTGTAGGGCATACGCTTGTCGGCTTCCTTGAGTTCCGAGAACTTGCGGCCGATGAGGCGCTTGGCGGAGAAAATGGTGTTTTGCGGGTTGGTGACGGCCTGGCGTTTGGCAGCTTGGCCGACGAGACGCTCACCGTTTTTGGCAAATGCGACGACCGACGGGGTGGTGCGTGCGCCTTCCGAGTTTTCAAGGACCGTGGATTCGCCACCTTCCATGACAGCCATACACGAGTTGGTGGTTCCGAGGTCGATTCCGAGGATTTTGGACATAAGTTGGTTTCCTTTCAGTGTTTGCCAGTGATGGCGGTAATGATGAGCGCGCTTTCGCAGGGCTTGTGCCGGAATCCCCGAAAATCACTTAATTCATTTAAAACAAAATAGTTATAAAAATAGCCATCATCTCGAGACGGCGCGAATCGGGCAACCGAGCGCCAATGTGTCACATTTCACCTGCGCCAAACTGACACAGCGGGCGGATTTGGACGCTTTTCGTTTCCGATCTTGTGTCAGACCTTCATCCCCCGCTAGGGTCCGCTCCACTTCATGCGAGCCCAGCCGTTCAAATGGATTGCGCGCGGTGAACCGTTTGAAAAACAGACAAATGGTTCGTCGGGCACATTTCCGCCGATTCTCGAGCACTTGATCCGCCAGCGGGGACTTCCCGCAGGCGTGGATCTGGAGGGCTATCTGCGCCCCCGGCTGCGGGATTTGGCTGATCCGTTCCTCATTCCCGACATGAAACCCGCCGTCGAGCGAGTGTTGGCGGCCATCGACAAGGGCGAAAAAGTCTGTATTTACGGCGATTACGACGTCGATGGCGTCACCTCGATCACGCTGATGCGGCGGATCCTGATGGCTTACGGCCTGACGCCGCGCTATTTCATCCCACGCCGCGGACCGGAAGGATACGGCCTCAGCACCGCCGCGCTGGCCCGCTGCATGGCGGAAGGGCCGAAGCCGGATTTGCTGATCACGGTGGATTGCGGGACGGTCTCGATCAACGAAGTCGCGGCGCTGCGGGCGGACGGGATCGATGTTTTGATCGTCGATCACCACGAACCCGAACTGGACGGAAAACCGGATTGCTGCGCGCTGGTGAACCCGAAGTGCGGCACCGAATTCACCTATCTCTGCGCTGCGGGAGTCGTTTTCAAACTCGGCCACGCCCTGCTAAAAACCCGAACGGTGGATTTGGACCTCAAGGAACTTATTGATCTCGTGGCAGTTGCGACCATTTCCGACATCGTCCCCATGATCGGGGAAAACCGCCTGATGGTGCGCCATGGACTCAAGCACTTGCCGAGCACGCTCAATCCCGGTCTGCGCGCGCTCCAGGAAGTCACCGGCATGAGTGGTGCCGCGACGTCGATGGACGTGGGTTTTCGCATCGGTCCGCGCCTCAACGCCGCCGGCCGGATGGACGCGCCGGAGGACGCGCTGGCGACATTGACGACGGATTGCCGCCGCCTCGCCCACGAACTCGCGCAGAAACTCGACGCTTATAACAAGGAGCGCCAAACCCACGAAGGACTGATCCGCCGCGAGGCGGTGGAAATGCTCACCCGCGATTTCGATCCGCTGCGGGACCCGGTGATCGTGCTCGGCTCGCGCTCGTGGCATCACGGCGTGGTCGGCATCGTCGCCTCGCGGCTGATGCGGCAATACCACAAGCCGACATTCGTCATCGCCATCGATGAAAACGGCGTCGGAAAAGGCTCGGGCCGCAGCATCGAGGGGATTTCCCTGGTCGAGGCGATCCGCGCCTGCGAGGGCGATCTCATCGCCGGCGGCGGCCATGCGATGGCGGCCGGGCTTTCGATCCACGAGGACAATCTCGACGGCTTCCGCAAAAATTTCACCGACTACGTTCTGAGTCACAGCAACGAGGATCAACGCCGGCCGAAGCTGATGTATGACGCGGAGATTTCCTTCGACCAGCTCTCGCTGGAATTTCTATCCAGCTACGATTTGCTCCAGCCCTTCGGCAGCGGGAATCCGCAGCCCGTGTTCATTTCCCGCGAGGTCGGCCTGAGCCGCTCGCCGCTGCACATGAAGAACAACCACCTGCGCTTCATGCTGCGTCAGGGCTATCACGAACAGGACGCCGTCTTTTTCGGCGGCGGCGAGCATCCCCTGCCCGACCCGCCGTGGGACATCGCGTTCACGATTGATCGAAACACCTTCCGCGGGCGGACGACGCTGCAATTGATCATCCAGGACGTGCGGGCGACGCAGGACGGCTGACCCGCGGGTTGCCCCATCCCCAAAGACCGGACATGCTCCACGCATGAGCGCCCCTGAAATTTTGATAGATCCCCCGGCTTGCGAGGGCTGCGGGCGGGAGGCCGTGACGGTGATCGACGGCAAAGGCTGGTGCGTGGATTGCTTCCACGAATGCGGGTCCTGCTGCTCCGGCGAGTGACGGCGCGGGCCGCTTTTCAGCGTTTTTCATCCAGATTCGCCGCCATTTCCTCCTCGGTCGGGGTCGGGGACGGCACGCCGGTTTCCGGGACGTTGAAATTGGCGATCCAAGCAACGGCGTTGAGCACCACGCGGCGGTGGTCGTCATGTTGCCAGTTCTTGTGGAAATGGCCGCCGGTGAATCCGAAGGCGCGCCCGCCGCCGAGAGTCGCGGGACGCTCGTAAGCCCACATCATGTGCTGGGGCTCCTTGCGTTCCAAAACGGCGGCGCGAACCGCGGGATTTCCCTCGTGAGGACCGTCTTTGCGCGACAGGGTTTCCGCAGGCGGCAGGTCGCTCAGGATCGGGGTGACGCCTTCCATCTTCTCGCGGAAACGCATGTGATAATACCACTCGTCGCGCATCTGGAAATCCCGCACGCCGCGGGTGATGGCGTGCTTGGGCAGTTTGAACGAGGCGTCCCAATGTGGATTTACCGACCAGTCGGTTTCGAAATACCCGCCGATGAGATCGAGAAACGCGTTCCCCGGCGGCCCCTTGGGAATTTCCACGGCGTAATGAATGCAGCCGATCCCGACGCCGGAATCCGCCATTTTCTTCAAATCCGCGAGCTGGCTGATCGCCGGATGCCCCCCACCGCCATCCGAGTAAATGACCACCGCCGAGGCCCCGTCGAAGACCGATTTGTCCTGCGGCCAGCCGTTGGTGGTGACCACGGCCTCGATCGGCAAGCCGCTTTTATTCAACTGGTCGGCGAGTAACATGCAGCCGGCGCGGTGCTCGTGCTGGCCCGGTGCGTGGCTTGGCTTGCCGGCGACGAAGACGATTTTCTTTTTCGGAAAAGCAGCGGATTTCGGCTCGCCACGCGAGAGCGTCATCAGGCCGGCAATGACGCCGAACACACAGACGAGCGGAAGAATCAGAGGACGGGAAATTTGAGGAAGTGCGGGCATGACAGGATGGGTCGAGAAGACCACTACGTCGCCAAACCGCCAATATTTCAAGCGGAAGAGCGCAAACACCGCGCGCTTTCCAGGATCGACAAGGCACCCTCGCCTGCTAGCTTTTTGCTAGATGTCACCGAAGGCCTCCGCTTTTCTGGGTCTCGCCTGCATGCAACTGCTGCACGCCGTGGAGTTCCGCGCCGCCACCTTCAACATCGGCGCGCACTTCACCATCAGCTCCGGCGGCGTCTATTACCCGGACTACAGCCTCGGCGCTCCCGGCACTCCGGACCACGACAGCGTCCGCCAAATCCTCGCGCGGATCGATGCCGACGTGGTCGCGCTCCAGGAAACCCACTCGGCGGACATCTCCGCGAACAACTTGGCCTCGCTCGCGGCGAGCCTCGGCTATCCTTACGTTTACATCGCCCCCGCGACCAACACGTTCGACAACACGCTGCACGTAGCCTTCCTCTCGCGCTTTCCATTCCTCTCACAGCTTTCGATCGGTTCGCCGGCGGGCGCCAAGGAAATGACCCGGCTCATCCCCGCGGTGAGAGTCGATGTGCCGGGCACGACGCGCGATCCCGTGCTCATCGCGGCGCACTTGAAATCCGGCGGCGAGGCGTCGGACCTCTTCCAGCGGACCGTGGAAATGCGGCGCCTCACCGGCTACCTGGCCGGCCTCACCGCGGACGACAACTTCCTCATCATGGGTGATTTCAACTTATCAGGAAACAGCCGGACTTTCAGCACGATCCCGGCGACAGGACTGCCGGGCAGTTTCGCTCTCGGAGCGGACATCATTCTGCCTATCAACTACTTCACGGAGCCCGCCAGCTACTTCAGCGCTCCGGGCATCGTTCGGCTCGATCCGCGCCAGCTCGACAACTCCGCGGTGACCTTTCCCTCGAGTGGCTCCACCATCGACCTGTTACTTGCGTCTCCCGCCATCGCCGCGCGGCCCTTGGGAACGGAAATTTACAACTCATCGTTAGACGTTTCAAACTCCGCGGGACTCCCGAAATCCGGAGCCCCCCTCGCCGCGGAAACCAGCGCAACGGCGTCCGACCATCTCGCGCTCTTCGGCGACTACGAGCTCGACCCCGCGCTTCCCTACGCGTTCACCGCCGCCGGCCAATCCGTGACCGAGGATTTCGCGGGATTTCCCGGAACTTACGCTCCTTCGCCGTGGGCGACCCTCGGCGGAACCTGGCAGGGAACCGACGCCGGAGCGGCCGCTATCACAGGATTCCGCGCCTACGGTTCCGCGGCCGATCCTTCCCTCGGATTTCTCCACGCGGGGGCGGGCGGCAGCGCGACGGCGGCTTTCGTCAACCAAACTCCGGCAGTCCTAACGACACTGAAGATTTCCTACGCCGCCGAGCAATGGCGGGCGGTCTCCGGCGGCACCGCGGACACGCTGAGCGTTGAAATTCTTACCGATGGCGCGGCAAGTCCCCTGCCCCAGCTCACGTTTGATGCGGCCGTGAATCTCCCCACCGGGCCGATCGCCGAAGGCACATCGACATTGAAAAGCACAACCGTTAGCGGACTGGCCGTGGCACCGGGCGCGACCTTCGAACTCCGCTTCACGTTCACGCCCGGAACCGGCGGCGGTGCCGCGCCTTCCGAGGTTTTCATCAACGAGTTCCACTACGACAACGACGGCACCGACACCGGAGAATTCGCCGAAGTCGTGTTAGGACCGGGCTTCACCGGAGGCCTATCCGATGTAAACCTCCTGCTCCAAAACGGAGAGGACGGCGCGACTTACGGAACCCATTCGTTATCCACTTTCACCGCCGGAGTGGTGACTCCATCCGGACACCGGATTTACTCGAAATGGATCCCGGGCATTCAAAACGGACCCGATGGATTCGCCCTCGTGGTCCATGGCGTCGTTACGAGTTTCATTTCCTATGAAGGGTCCTTCAACGCGGGCGGAATGACTTCCACCGACATCGGAGTGAGGCAGACAACCACCGAGACAAGCGGCCGGGCGTCACTCGGTTTGACAGGAAGCGGCGGCACGTCCTCCAGTTTCAGCTGGACGAAATTCAGCGGCCTTCCGCATTCGCCCGGCCAGGCGAATCCGGATCAGAGCTTCACCATTCCGTCGCAGCCGCAGGGCATCGCGTTCGACAACCTGATAGTCACGTTCATCGCCGACTCGGACGGCGACGGCTTCACCGACGCGGACGAACTCGTCTTCGGCACGGACCCGCTCGACGCGCACTCGCGGTTTTCCATGAGCTTCTCGAAGGAGCCCGCGCGGCTTTCGTTCCCGACGCTGCCAGGCCGCAGCTACACGGTGGAGACCAGCGCGGATCTATCCGGGTGGCAAGGTCTCGCGGTGTATCCTGGAACCGGGGTCGAGCAAGTCGCGGACCTGCCGGGTTCGCCGCTGGAAACGGCGCGGTTCTATCGGATCCGGGTCACGCTGCCATGAGCCGTGCGCTCACCCTTGCTGGGCGCGCAGCGTTTCCAGATAGCCTTCGAAAGCGGTGAGGAAAAGCTGACGCGCCTGCGGGTTGCGCGATGTTTTCACGGACACGGTAAAGCCCGCAAAGGCCGACACGAACATCACGGCCTCAGCCTCGGGGTTGATGGCCGGATAGATCCAGCCCGCCGCCTTGCCGCGCTCGAAAAACCCGGCGAGGCCGCCGCGCCACGCGCTGAAAACCGCTTCCAACGCTTCCGCCAGCGGTTCGTCCCCCGCTGCGGTCTCCGCTGCGACGGCGACCAGCGCCGAGGTCGCGTCATCCGCCCGGAGCTCCTTGCAGCGCAGCCGGCAGAGGTCCCGCAGCGCGTCGAGCGAAGCGGCTCCTTCCAGCGGCGCGATCCAATCCCGGTCGATCCCCGCGCCCAGCCGCTCGCCGACCCACGCGACGGCGAGAGCCCGCTTGTCCGGGAAATGGTGGAACAGCGCGCCCTTGGTCAGCTCCGCCCGGATGACAATGCCGCCGATACCGGTGGCGCAATAGCCGTGTAGGGAGAAATCCGCGTCTGCCGCGTCCAAAATGGCTTGCCGGGTTTGCGCGGGTTGCTTCTTGCGTTGCGTCATGAAATAGCGATACCAACCAAATGGTATGCAATCAAGCAAAGATTGGCCGGATTTCTCCAGACGCGGCTTGCCGCTTAATAGCCGTCGGCCAGACGTGCAACCAAGGCGGTGCCTGCACCTTGGAAAGCATCGGGTAACGCGTTGTTGCGGGCGGTCTGGAGGTTGGACGAGGCGAAAAACTCGCTGCGCCCCTCGGACCTCCCCGAGGCGAGCACCTTGGTCGGGTCTTTCGCATCGAGGAGCTCCCAATCAATCGACACGGTGTTTCCAAGATCTTCCGGCCGGAAGACGTCGAATCTGCTGCCGCGGAGATTCTTGTATGTGATCCTTCGGATATTGCCTTTGAGAATCGCGTCGGCGTTGTCGGATTTCGCGACCCGATAGGTGCCGTCCTGCACGAAGGCCGCGGCGACGGCGGAGGTGGCGACGGCCTCGGCCCGCGGAAACAAGGTGGAGTTGGAAAACATCGGCACGGCGATGGTTTTCACCCGCGCCATGGACCTCGGCTTGGTCTCGCCAAGTTGATAGCCGGCGCAGGAAACCAGCAGCAGCACGGGAGCAAGCAGGATGGAAAATTTCATGGTTCCGGGAATCTTGCGGAGCTTATTCACCGAGCTCCTTGAGCCGCGCGCGGGCCTTGTCGTGATAGGGGCCGGACTTCGCGCGGCTCAGGATGTCGCGGTAGTAAACCTTGGCGGACTCGGTCTTGCCGGTTTTTTGATAGAACTCGGCGATGTCATAAGAGCGCTGGAGATCGCGGCCACCGAGACTGTCGATCAGCCTGCGGGCCTCGGCGTTGCGGGAGTCGCCGGGATATTGAATCAGATAGTCGTTGAAGGCCTCGCGGGCGAGATCGAGGTTTGCCTGGTTCTGGTTGCCGCGGTCCGCCTCTGCGGTCATGATCACGCCGACCCGGAAAAGCGCTTCCGGAGCCTGGGCGCTTCCCGGTTGGTCGCGGACGAGCTGGCGGTAGGCGGCGATTGCTTCCCGGGACTTCTTCTTCGTTTCGTAAAGTTGGCCGATGGTGAACTGCGCCTTGGCGGCGGTGGTGGACTTGGGCGCGTTGTCGCGGACTTTTTCCAACATCTCGACGGTCTTATCGAGCGAGAGCTTGGTTTTGATCCCGAGCATGCTGGATTTCACATCGCCGTCCGCGGCGGACTGGGCCATCGCGGCCTGGCGGTTGAGGGCGGTGGTGTAGAGGCCGCTGCCTTGGAAGCGTTCGAGAAACTGATCGTAAGCCTTGAAGGCTTTCACGACCTCGCCCTGTTGCTCCAGCAACTGGGCCTGACGGAAACGGGCCTGCGGGGCGGAGGGGGCAAACGGAAAACGAGTCGCGGTCTGTTCGTAGAGCTTGATCGCCTTTCCGGTGTTGCCGGCGTCGTCGGCCTGCTTTGCTTTTTGATAGAGAGACTCGCCCTCGCTCGCGGCGGCCTGGGTGTTTCCCGCCATGATCGGCATGTCGGAATCCGAGCCGCAGGAAGAGAGGAGAAAAACAGAGGCCGAAAGCAGCGCGCAGGCGATAAGCCGGGGTGTCATGGCGCGGAGCATAGGAGGCCGGCGGGACTGGGGAAGCGCAAAATAGCTCACTTGCCAAGTTCCGCCGCCCGCCCGGTGGCGGCGCTGACCGCCTCGATCAACGCCGAGCGCAAACCGTGTTTTTCGAGCACCGCCAGACCGGCGATGGTGGTGCCGCCGGGCGAGGTCACCATGTCCTTGAGCACGGCGGGATGTTCGCCCGTTTCCAGCACCATCGCCGCGGATCCGAGCACGGTCTGGGCGGCGAGACGCACCGCATCCGCCCGCGGGATCCCGGCCCGAACGCCGCCGTCGGCCAGGGCCTCGATGACCAGATAGATGTAAGCCGGTCCGCTGCCGGAAAGCCCGGTGACGGCGTCCATCAGCCGCTCCGGAGTCTGGATCGCCAGCCCGACCGCGCCTAGCAGCGCCTGCGCGGTCGCGGCATCCGCGGCAGTGGCACGGGTGCCGAGGCAATATCCGGCGGCACCATGGCCGACCAGCGCCGGGGTGTTAGGCATGGCGCGGATGATCCGGAAATTTCCCGGCACCGCGGCTTCCAAGGCGGCCAGAGTCACGCCCGCGGCGATGGAAATCACCAGACGCGGCGCGCCGGCGGCCATCTCCGCGGCGTCTGCCAGAGCGGCGGCGACGTCCAGCGGCTTGGTGCAAAGCAGGATCACTTCGCAGCCGGCGGCCAGTTCGGTGACGCTGGCCGTGACCTTGGCACCGGTCGCCGCCGCGAAGGATTCACGGGATTTCTCGTAAGGATCCGAGCCGATCACATCCGCCGCCGCGACCACTCCCGCACGAATCGCCCCTTGAATCAGCGCCGTGCCCATTTTCCCGCATCCAATAACTCCAAGCTTCATGGCCGGAGACTAAGCGGGCCGCGGCGGCGCACGCCAGCGTCATTTTGCTTGGTGGCACGTGCCGCGCATGGCCATCTTCCGGGCATGAAAACACGGTTGATTGCGCTGCTTTACCTCACTTGTGCCTTTGCGGCATGCGAGGAGGCCAAGGAGAAACCAGCCGCCAAGGCCGCGGTGAAAACCAAGATCGCAGCCGCCCCGGCAGCGGAGGCCGAGCAAATCCCGACAGCCAAAGAAATTCCGGACGTGGAGACGGCCATTCCCGATTCCGTCAAAGCGCTCGCCGCACCCGCGATGGCCACCTTCCCCGGCGGGATCCAAAGCGCCGTGACCGCAGCCACCGAAAACGCCCAGGCCCACGTCAACCAAGGCCTCAACCACCTGCACGGCGGATGGGAATTTGAGGCCAGCCGCCACTTCGCCGCCGCGATGCGCGAGGATCCGGAATGCCTCCTCGCCCATTGGGGGATGGTCATGTCGCTGCTCAGCCCGTCGCCGGAAACCAGCGCCGCGCGCAATGCCGCGACCCAGCGCCTGCTCAACCTGATAGGCCGTGGAAAAGGCAGCGAGCTCGAGCGCGGCTATGCTTTCGGATTGGTCAAATACCTGGAGGAAGGCCCGGCCCGAGCTGCCGCGGCGTTTCGCAAGGTGGCCGCTAGATTTCCTAACGAACTCCAGGCCGGCATCTTCGCCGCCCTCTTCAGCCGTGGCGATTACGACGAGTCCGGCACCGCCACGCCCGCAAGCTCTGCCAGATGTCCCCGGACTACAGCCCGTATTTCCATCTGCTAGGCCACTATGAATGGCGCTGCGGCCAGCACGGCAAGGCCGCCTCCGCCTTCGGCCGCGCCTCGTCCCGTTTCGAGAGCTGGATGAAGGACAACAAAGCCGGGGTCGCCGACTGCCCCGAGTGGGTGAAAGCCGAGTGCTACCGCATCGTCGCGCTCGCGTCGAAAGGCGACTTCGCCACCGCCTACGCCGCCGCCCGCCAGATCGCCGCCACCCCGTTCCCCGAAAAGCGCAACGCCTCGCCCGGAGTCCGCTTCCTGCTGTGGGAGGCGGAAACATTGCCCGCCCGCATCCTCCTCCACCGCGGCCTGCGCGGCAACGCCGCCGAGGCGCTCCACTCGCTGCCCAAGCCACCTAACATCAAAGCCACCCACGAGAAGTCCCTCGCCTACTGGTGGATCGACGGGCTGCGCTTCGCCCTCGAAGCCCGCCGCCTGCTGGATGACGGGAAATTCGGCGAAGCCCAGCAGGTCGTCGCCGCGTTCACCCTCCACGGCGAGGCCATGAGCAAGACCCAGGCCGAGGCGGCCGCCATCGGCGAGCGCTCCGCCTGGACCCGCGCCTTCCGCGCGCTCGAAGTCCTCGCCAGTGATTTGCGCGGCCGGCTCGCCCTAGCAGGTCCCAAAGTCGGGACCGGCACCGCCTATAACTGGTTCGCCTCGGCGGCCGACCGCCAGCGGCCCGCGCCCATGATGTTCCCGCCCATGATCCTCACCCCCATGGCCATCCGCCTCGGCGAATACTACCTCGCCGTCAACCAACCCAAGGAAGCGATCGAGGCCTATCAGCGCGCGCTCACCGCATTCCCTAACGACATGAACGCGCTCCTCGGCCTGAAGACCTCCTACGAGAAGGCCAACCTCCCCAAGGAAGCCGCCGAGACCGACCGGAAAATCCAGGATCTGCGCGCGCAATAAGCTCTCAGCGATGAAGAGCCTCCAGCACGGCTTCGGGGTGGGATTCGGCGACGCGTAGAAGCGCGCGGGCGGTGCCTTCGGGACGGCGGTGACCTTGCTCCCAGTTCTGGAGGGTGCGCGGGCTGATGCCGATGAGGGCGGCGAACTGGCTCTGGCTCAGGCCGAGTTTTTCACGCACGGCTTTGGCATCCGGCGATTGCAGGGTGGTGCTGCGCGCCGCTTTCTTTTTGCCGCGCAAGATGGAGCCGCCTTCCTTGAGGCTGGCGGCGAGTTGTTGGAAGAGTTCGTCTTTCATGGGAATTCGTTTTCGATGATGGATTTGAGGACTTTGATTTGTGCCGGAGTGAGGTTTCCCTGCTCGTTCTTGGGGTAGGCGAGGAGAAGAAGGATCATGCTTCCCGGGACGTGCCAGTAATAGATTACACGCAAACCGCCTCGTTTGCCGCGACCCGATCCCGCCCAGCGCAGCTTCCGAAGCCCGCCGGAACCACGGATGAGATCGCCACTTTCAGGACTGGCCATGAGAGCCCATTGGAGGGCGTTCAGTTCTTCGTCGGACAGCAGTTCGGTGATCTGTCGGGTGAAGAACGAGGTTTCCTTGAAAGTGAGACGCACGCCGCGAAGGTCCGTCATTGACGGATGACTGTCAAATTGAATTCCACCCGTTGACTCAAGCTCGTGAATGGGATCAGGTTTCGTATTTGGCAGGACGCTCGCTTGAGCTTCACGCTTGCGGCGACCGTGGCGTTGGATTTCACTCCGCGCATGACTCGTCCCGACGGCCGCCAGAATGACCAACTCCGCCCGATTTCCTTCATCCCCAACGTGGCTCCTTACGCCAGCGGCTCGGTGCTCGTGTCCTTCGGCGACACCCGGGTGATTTGCTCGGCGAGCATCGAGGAGGACGTGCCGCGCTGGATGCGCGCGCAGCGGGTGGAAGGCGGCTGGCTCACCGCGGAATATTCGATGCTGCCTTACTCGACGCTGGAGCGGAAATCGCGCGACATTTCCCGCGGGAAAATCGACGGCCGCTCGTCGGAAATCCAGCGCCTCATCGGCCGCGCGCTGCGAGCATGCGTGGATTTGAAAAAAGTCGGCCAACGCACGATCTGGATCGATTGCGACGTCCTGCAAGCCGACGGCGGCACGCGCACCGCCTCGATCACCGGCGGCTGCGTGGCGATGGCGATCGCGCTCAACAAGCTGATGTCACAGGGCAAGCTCAGGGATTTCCCCATCAAAAAACTCGTCGCCGCAGTCTCCGCCGGCGTCTATCAAGGCGTGCCGGTGCTCGACTTGAACTACCCGGAGGACAAGGCGGCTTCGGTCGATTTCAACGTGGTGATGACCGAGACGCTGGAGTTCGTGGAAATCCAGGGCAGCGGCGAGGAGGCGGTGTTTTCCTCGGAGGAAATGACCGCGATGCTCGACCTCTCGCGCAAGGGAGTTTCGGAAATCATCTCGCTCCAGAAGGCGGCGATCCTCACCGCCGACCGCGCGGGTCCGGCGGACCTGTCGTCGCTGGCGGCGGCGTTTTCCCGCTAGAAATTAGAAATCGGCGCGCAGGCCGACGACGATTCCGCGCGCGGCGAGCGGGGCGATTTCCTTGAGATACGAAGTGCTCGGGCGGGCTTCCTCGTTGAGCAGGTTGACGCCTTTCAGGAACACGGTGGTGGTCACATCGCCGGTGGTGAAGGTGTAGTCGAGCCCGGCGCTGAGCAGGACGTAGCTGTCGCTGGGCGGTTCGTTTTCCGCGGTGTCGCCCTGGTGGGCGCACCACTGCGCTTCGAGGCGGGCGCCGACCCTATCGATCTGATAGTCGAGCGCGACGGTCGAGCGGAACGGCGGGATGCGCGGGACGGACTCGCCGCTGTCGCGGTCCTCGGCGCGGACGTAGTCGGCGAGGAAGATCAGGTCGAGCTGTTGGGATTTCCCGGTGGCGGGAGCTTCCGCGGGCTCTAGCAAGTGGACGGTGGCCTCGAGTTCGCCGCCATAGAAGTTCGCGCCGATGGCTTCGTAACGATAAACCGGCAGGTCATCGACGGGGTCGTTGATGCCGGCGGGTTGGTTCGCGATGAAGTCGTTGAAGCGGTAATAGAAGCCGCTGACGCTGCCGGTCACGCGGCCGGTCTTTTTCCGGAGCGAGAGGTCGAGCGAGAGCGAATCCTCGGTGCCGAGGTCCGGATCACCGATTTCATAGGTGCCGGTCGCGGCGTGCGGGCCGTCGGCGAAGAGCTCGACGTAGTTCGGCGGGCGCTGCGAGTAGCCAACCGTCATCGCCACGGCGTAGTCTTCGGTGGGATTGTAAATCACGCCGGCGGAGGCGCTGAAGGCGTTGAAGTCGCGATCGAAGGCGTCGGTTTCGTTAGCCTGATAGTCGTAGCGGCCGCCGAACTGGAAGGTATAACGGTCGAGTTCGATTTCCTCGAAGGCGAACAGCGAGTTCACCTGGTTTTCGACGGGCGGGAGAAACGCCTCCTCGCCGAGCGCGGAGAAATCGCTGCGTTGGATTTCCACGCCGACCGCGCCTTCGAAGCCGTGGAGCTTTTCGTGAAGGATCTCCGCGCGGGTGTTGAAGCCGTCGATGAGGAACCGGGTGCCGGTTTCCGCGCCCTCGAACTCGGTGTGCTCGTAATCCGAGTAACCGAATTTGTAGTTGATTTCCTTAATTCCGTTAGCCGGCTCGTAAAACGCGCCGCGCAGGTCCCAGCGGCGTTGGCGGAGGTCGATGGTGACGTCCTCTTCCGCCACCGTGCCGTAGAGCGAATCGATGCCGGAGTAGGAAACGCCGACGAAGCCGTGGTCCCAAATGTAGGAGCCGCCGATGGCCGCGCCGTCGGAGTCGGTGAAGCTGTTGGGCAGCGTGCCGCGGGCCTCGTGCGGCTGCGGGTCTGCGGCGCGGAGCCGCTCGGAGCGGGCGTAACCGGGGATTTCGAGGTCGTCGGATTCGCGGGTGAAGGCGTCGAGGTGGAAGGCGAAGGGGCCCGCGCCGAAGTTCACCGCGCCTGATAGAGAGCGGAGGTTTTCCGCCGAGCCGTAGCGGGTGTCGAGCGAGCCGTCGATGCCGCTGACGCGCTCCTCGGGGATGCGGTCGTCGATGACGTTGACGACGCCGCCCACGGCGTTAGGGCCGTAGAGCAGGGTGGCCGGCCCGCGCACGATTTCGACCGAGCGCACCGTTAGCGGGTCGGCGGCGACGGCGTGGTCGGGACTGACGTTGGAGACGTCGAGCACGGAGGTGCCGTTCTGGAGCACGCGCAGCCGGTCGTCGCCGAGGCCGCGGATGATCGGGCGGCTGGCACCGGGGCCGAACGAGGTGGAACTGACGCCCGCTTGCTTGCCCAAGGTTTCGCCGAGCGTGGGGGCGAGGTTGCGCATGAGCTCCTTTTCCTTGAGGACGGCGGCCGGCTGGACCAGCTCGAAAAGCGTGCGGTCGAGCGGGCTGGCGGTGACGACGAGCTCGTCGAGCCGCTTCGGCAGGAGGTCGGTGGATTGAGCCCACGCGGGCGTGACGAGCAGGAGTGCGAAGAGCGGGCGGAATTTCATGGCTGCGGGATCTGCGATTAAACGCACAAAAACTGCAAGAGCAAATTTTAAGCTGCCGACCATTTCCCTTGGCGAAATCCGGCCGCCGCCCTAAAAGACCGGCGCCATGACCCGCTCCTCCATTGAATTCGCCGCGAAGATTTACATCGTCGCTTTGACCGTCGTCTTTATTTGGACGGTGACCAAGGTTTTGGAGCAGCTCGGCTGGATGTGATTATTTCCAGTCCACGGCGACTTCGGCGGGCCGGCCGCTCTTGTCGTCGTATTTGAGCAGCCCGTGTTCGAGGGCGTATTCGTGGACGCATTTGGTGACCTTCACGTCGAAGGCGCAGTATTCGGCGATTTTCTTGAGCGGTGCGAACTCGCCGGATTTCTTGTGTTCCTGCCACCAGCGCAGCGCGTCGAGGCCGTCGGCGGTCTTGCCGGTGCCGAGCGAGGCGGAGGCCACGGAGTCGAGTTTGAGGCGGAAACCGACGATTTTTTCGAGCTCGAGCATCATGTCGAGGTTGAGCGTTTGCTCGGCGAGCGTGTGGAAAACGTAGGGCTGGAGGACCGGATAATCGAACTGCAAGTGGTTCCAACCGACGACGAGATCCGCGCGGACGAGCTCCTCGCCGAGCTTCTCCATCTCGTTTTCCGCGTAAATCTCGTAAGTTCCGCGGGCGGTGCTGTAGGTCACGCCGACGGAGACCTGCATCTTGTCCTTGTGCATGGAGCCGCCGACGTCGCCGAAGCTGCGTTGGGTTTCCAAGTCGAAATAAACGATGTTTTTGCCGGCCACGCGCGTTTTTAGTCGAGAGCGCGGGCAGCCGGCAAGTGTGATGGCGCACTTCGCCTGAATTGGGCGGGACAGTATTTCACAACCGCTCCAATACGTGGACCCAGCCGGCCAGCAGCGCGTGCCGTCCGGGGCCTTCCACCTCCAGCCGCAAGTCTGGCAGAACATGCGCGGTGGCCATCAAAGTCTCGCCTTTGGCCTCGTGAAGCACCAGCGATTCGACGCATTCCCGGCCCGCCATGTGGCGCAACGTGCCGCGCTCGACCATGATCATACTGCTGGAAGGTCCGTCCAGATCCGGGAAAACTCCGGGCGCGAAATCCCCCGGCGCCACCGACTCGATGTCCCGCAGCGCCAGCAGCCGGGCGCGGAACTCCCGCAAGCTCCGCGCCACGTCACCGCCCGCGCGGCGCACCGTCACGGGCAAGGTGTTCATGGTAAATCCCGCGGTCCCCGGCTGCGGCGCGCCTGCGCGCAGTTGCTCGACGATGACCGCATCGGCCCCGGAAATTTCTAGCAGCGCCTGACCCCAGGCCCAGATGAGAAGGGTCGCGGCGGTCACCCCGATCACCGCCGCCAGCGACTCCAAGTTCCGCGCGAACTCATCTCCCATCAAACGCACCGCCGGACCCGCGGCGTCAGCAGGGAAATCCATTTCCAGCGAATCCACCGCGCCGTCGCGGAGGATCCGCTCCGCCAGCGCCAGCGCTTCCGCCGTGGGAGCGGGCCACTTGGCGATCGCTAACGGCGGCGGATTTCCGCCTGCAAGCCGTTCGAGGAAATCCCGCAGCATCCGCGTTAGGGACCTCCCGTCTAGCAGCGCATGGTGGAAGGTCCAGATGAGCCGCCCCTCTTCCGGCCAATACGCCGCCCGCCATGGCCCTTCATGCGGAGCGAGCAGTGGGCGGCGGCGATCCGCCTCCCGCCAGCTTTCCCACGATGACGGCAGCGGTTCATGCGGGTTCAGAAAATTCCGCGGAGTCACGAATTCCCGGCCCGAGGCATTTCCGTTAGCCGTCACGAAAGCGACGCGCAGCGCCTCGGTGCTCGCCACGGTTTCCTCCCACGCCGCCGCCACGCGGCCACGCGCCGGGCCGCTGGCGAAGAGAATTTCCACCTGCTCGACATGGTGCCCGGCGTCGGGCTCGGCGAGCGAATCCCGCAACATCACCCGCTGCAAGGGCGCGAGAAGAGGCGGTGTATCGATTTCAAAACTCATCGTCCGAGGCAACTACGGGACTTCGTCTCAGAACAAGGCCGTTAGTTTGCCAACCTCCGTGTGGCTCATCAACAGGAAGACGTTTTCCCCCTCCTGCCAGCGCGCGGTCGCCCAGTGTCCGGATTGGGAAAACGCGGGGCGCGCCTTGTCCGGAAACTCGCCGCTCACGTCTTCGCGGCGGAAAATCACCACATGGACGACTCCGGTTTCACGCTCGTCGAAGCAAATCAGTGAACCGCGTTTGCCGTCGATCACCAGCTCGCGGCAGCCGATTCCCTTGACGTTCTCGAGTCCCGGCGGCAGGCAGCAGGGGCAAGGCAACTGGCGCTCCTGCAAATTTTGAACCAGCAACCGGTGATCCTCCCGCTTCTCGTCCAAGTTAAACAAGGGCGATTCAAAAGTCCGGATGAAACCCGCCTGGACCGCCTCAATCGGAACGCTTGAGGATGTCGCCACCGTCGTCGGACTCGCCGGACGGGTGATGAAAAACGCCAGCGCGATGCCCGCCGCAGCGGCTAACGGAATCGCCGCCCGCCTGAAAAACGAAACCCTAACGACCTCGCGGGTTTCTGTCCGCTCCATCGCGGCGATCACCTGGTCGCGGAGAAATGCCGGCGGCTGGAGCGATGCCAGCGCGCCGATCCAAGCCGAGTCGTTCATGTCCTCCGCCTGCGGGAAATCGCCGCGCTCACCGGCCAGACAGGCGAAAATATCTTCTTGCAGATGGCCCGGCAGATCCACCGACCCCAGCGCGACCGCGAAGTGCGCGTCGAACGCCCGCTCGCTAGCCAGCCACTCGCCGAGCTCGCGGTTTTCCAGCGCCAACTTGAGCGCTTCCGCGAAATCCGGATCTCCCGCGTCCGCGCCGTCGGGCCGGAAGCTTTGCAACACGAAGCGTGCCTGTTCCTTATCCATGGCGCACTTCCTCCCGTTGGATTTGAAGAATGTTTCTCGGCGCGCTCGAAGGCTCGGCGCTCATCCGCTGGCGGAGGATTTCCTTCCCGCGCGACAGCCGCGACATCACCGTGCCGATCGGGATATCCAAAATCTCAGCGATTTCCTTGTAGCTGTGCTGTTGCAGATAGAAAAGCGCCAGCGGCGCGCGGTAGGATTCGTCCAGCGCCCCTAGCAGCTCCAGCGCGCGCTGCCCGTCCATCTGGCGCTCCGCGTCTTCTTCAGGCGCAAACACCGCCGCGCTTTTTTCCTCGTCCAGCGGCTCATCGGAAAATTTCGCCGCCCGCCTGCGTTGGCTCAGGAACTCCCGGTGCAGGGTGGTGAAGAGCCACGTCTTCGCCTTCGAGCGGTCGCGTAGTTGGCTGTTCTTGGCGGCCCAAATGCAGAACGTTTCCTGCACCAGATCGGACGCCCGGTCCACATCGCGCGTCAGCGACATCCCAAAGCGAAACAACGCTTGGTAATGGGCATCGACTAACTCTGCGAACTCACTCATCGGCGGTCATGGGAGCTTTGGAAATCGACTTCTATTCCGAAAAATTTCCACCCTCCGCAGGACGCCCGCCGGTTCAGCTCCTATCCGCCGGCTGCCACTCCACTTCCTTCGCGTCCTTCCACAGATCTTCCAATCCGTAGTATTCGCGCAGCTCGTCGCTCATCACGTGGACCATCACATCGATGTAATCGAGGACCACCCACTTGGTGTCGGCCTTGCCCTCGGTCATCGTCGGCTTGACGCCGTGAAGCTCCTCCACCTTGCCGGCCACGTCGCGCAAAATCGCCCGCAGCTGCGGCATCGACGAGCCCGAACACACCACCATGTAGTCCGTCAGGCTCGAAACCCCGCGCATGTCCCACACGCGGATGTTTTCCGCCTTCACTTCATCGGCCGCCTTCGCGCAAGCCAGAGCCAGTTCTTCACCTTGTATCGCCATAATTTCCCCTCGGGGAGCGGCAAGCTAATCCATGTCGCCCGCTCACACCAACCCAAAATTCCACCGCCCAAACCGGCCCTGTCCGGCGGATCAGGGCGATTGGTTGGCTAGGGATTGAGCGGGGTGGCTTTGTGATGAGACGGAGGGCTTCGGCGCGGTGGTCGGCGTAGTGGAGGAAGGCCTGGTTGAGCGATGCATGGCGACCGGGTTCGATGAGCGCAAGAATCGCATTGCGCAGCAGCGCGAGGTTCTTCGCTCCACGGGTTGTGCGCCGCCCGCCGCGGTCTTCGCGCCAGACGGTGGCATCCTTGCGCCAGTGGTTTTTGTTTTCCACCGACCAGTGCTTGCAGCCGATCTCGACGAGCCGGGCATGGCTTGCATCGCTTTCGCGCAGGGTGGTGAGGAAGTGGCGGGTCTCGTTCTTGAAGTCTCCGGCGCTCTTCTTCTCGCAGTGATGGCGGGTGATGCTCACCAATTGCCGCGCTCCGGGGAACAGGGCGGCATCAAGGTCCCATTCGCAGACACGCAGATAGCGCCATTCGATGCGCCCGTGGCCGGTCTCGATCCCGGAGGTCGAGTCGGCGGGACGCGAATCGAGTCTGTCTTTAGCGGGCTGATAGAGAGTGGACGGGTTGTCCTTGAGTGCCTCGGCCAGGGAGACGGGATCGATGGCGTTGATCAGATCGTTGAAGGCATCGTAGCCGGGCATGAGGAGCAGGCGGCTTTCCGGATGGCGGCGGGTCAGGCCTTGCGACTTCGACCCTGTCGCCAAGACGCTGGAACTCGTCATCGATTTCGAGCGGGGAGGAGCAGCGACAACTTCAGGAGCAGATCTGCAAGGAACACGGCAAAATCGCGCGCGCTGTCTCGATACGCGAGTTCCTGGCCGCCCCGTGGAACTATCAGTTGCGCGAGGATGCCGAGCAACACCTTGAGTCGGTCATGTCCTGGTGCCGCCGGGCGCGGATGCAGCCTTTTGTAAAACTCGGCAAGAAACTAAACAGGCACATGGACGGCATCCTTGGATACTTCAACAACTTCAGTAAGCGCTCAGCAGAGCACCTCTCGCATTTTAGCCAGATTTCTGGCGGCCATGGCATCTATGCAACCCGGCTCTCGATGGTCTGACAGGCGGCCGGTCGGGCTTTAATCCAGTTGACCGGCAGCAGAGCTTGAAGTTCTTCCGGGGCGGGGTTGTGCATCAGCTTTTCGAAGACCCACTCGAAGTGGGCGAAAGGATCCGCTCCGTGGCGGCGCACTTGCTCGACGAATGTGTAGATGCCCGCGCTGCGCCAGCCGGTGTGCTCGCCGCCGATAAACATCCAGTTCTTGTGACCGAGCTTGGTGGGGCGGATGGCGCTTTCTGTGAGATTGTTGTCAAACTCGACCTGGCCGTCCATGAAGCAGGCTTCGAGGTGCGACCATTGGTTGGCGGCATACGCCTGGGCGTTGCCCAGCTTGCTTCGGGGCGTGATCCCGCGGAAGCGACCGAGCCTGCGGATCAGTTTGGCAGGTGATCATAGGATTTCCTGGATTCGAGCCAGCGGGTGCGCTGCCGGTCGAGGGGACCGGCGTTTCCTTCACGCAACCGTTTCTCGACCTGGTAGATGCTGCCGGTCAGAAGCAGGATGCGCGCGGCGATGCGTGGATGCTCGTCACGGGCTTCCTTGAATTTCCGAGTGATGTGGGTGAGGCAGGAGACCGGGGCAATCTGTAATTTCGGGTGACGCTCGATGAAGGTGCGGTAAGCACGCAGGCCGTCGCTCTGCAGATGGCCGTTGAATGACGGTTTTCCATCCCCTCCGATGAGGATGTGGTCGAGGCAGGTGTTGGCGCGGCTTTTGTGCCAGTCGAAAAGGACTCCGTGTTCGGCGTGGTGATAGACCCAGAACTACCCCGACGCGGTCTTTCCGGCGCCGGGCTCCAAACATCGCACCGGGGTTTCATCGACCTTGATGTAGTCGGCCTCGCGCATGCGGGTGGCGATGAGTTGATAGAAGGTCGGCCGCGAGTGGGAGGGCGGCCCGGGAAGCGATTTCAATGGCGGTGCCACAGGGCAGGACGATGCGAAGCGGGGCTGCGGATGCGTTCGTCGGAGTCTCCAAGAGGACTTCGGCAAAAGCGGGTTCCGATAAAGGACGCGTTGACACAGCCTCTCGCCGCTTGCGAACGCAGGCGATGAATGTCTGGTATTGGATGCCGTGCTGGCGCGTGAAACTCCGCTCGCTCATGCCGCTGCGGTCAAAGACTACAAGCAGTGCCTGGCGCTGGTCTGGAGCGTATCGCAGGCGACCGCCCTTACCGGTGCGTATGATCGGAGATTGGGCGGATGGGTGATCGGTTGGCATGGATTGCATACACAGGGATTTATGCCCTTTATGAGGCCGAGTGGCTAAAGGACGTCGGTTGACCGCTTACGGTGCCGTCGAAGTAGAGGGGTTCCCGCGGGGTGTGGTTTGATCACCACGTTTCCGCACCCGGATCCAAGCCGCCAGGGTGGGATACTTGATTCCGCATTGCCGCGCGAAGACCGGGACGCTCAAGCTGCTGGATTCAAAAGTGGCGAGAACCTCGCACTTGTGTTCGGGAGTGTATCGGGTGCGTCCGGTTTGACCGGATTCCACGATGACGCCGGCGGCCTGGTCGATGTTGGTTTCCATAGGGCGGGCATCCCACGCCATAACAACCGCCGCCGGATAGAAGGGTTCTGTTGACCGCTTACGATCGAAGCGGTCAACGGGCTGCTGCAACTCGCCCGCCGAAGAGACAGAGGCTACCGCACATTCCGTAACTTCCAAGCTATGACTGGATTGCAGGCGGCCTAACCACAGAAGACCGTCCAGCCCCAACCCAATAAATGTTCAGCCGTGCCCAAAAAAAGAGCCCGGCTCCAATTGCTTGGAGCCGGGCATATACCTGGCGACGACCTACTCTCACAAGACCTATCGTCTCACTACCATTGGCGCTGCAGCGTTTCACTTCCGGGTTCGGAATGGGACCGGGTGGTTCCACCGC
>CAMCCX010000012.1 GCA_945873305.1 Akkermansia muciniphila | reverse complement strand
TCATCCTCGGAAACCCATTCCTGAATCGAGGGAGGCATCAAAAGCGGTGTGTCCCGGTCCACGGAAACAAATCGTTTTGCCATGCGCGGAATCTAACTTAATCTGGTCGGGACTCAAGATGAAAGTCCGACAGCCTGCAGAGAGCGCCGCAACATAGTTCAAAAGACCGACTTGAGGATGTGGTCGAGCAGGGTCTCAAAGGGGATCATGGTAAACACGAGTGGGACGAACGGCACCAGTGTGGCGCAAAGCAGTTGGACGAGCATGTCGCGACTGAATGGCACCGCCTTCATCTCCTTGATGACGGCATAGGCTTGGTCGAGGTCGGCGAGTGACTGGATGTCTGTGGAGCCGAGAAGGGGCGCCGCTTCCGGGTGCGCATTGCGAAGCCACCGACGGTCGAACTGGCGGACGTAATCGGCGGCCAAAGCTCCGTATTCCCGTTTTCCGAGACGCTTCGCCGCCATGATTTGCGGGGCGAAGACGATCAGCGGGGCGAGCACGAGGATCATCCCGAAGACGACGAGAAACACGATCTCCAGCTTGAAGTCGGTGAGCTTTGCTCCTTCGTAAAAAATCCGGCTGGCGACAAGTCCGGCGACCAAGGAGCTGAACGCGGCCAGCAGCGGAGAGAAGGCGAAGGCGCTGCCGCCCAGAAACCCCAGTCCGCCGTTGCGGTCCGGATGGGTCGGCATAAGATCGAGTTTGATGCGGGACACCTGCCAGAGAAAACGCGCCCAGATCGCGATGCGGTAGATCCAGCGGAGCAACAGGAATTGCAGGATCGGATTGCTCACCCAGGAGAACCACAAGCCCGGCAGGCTGAGCGAGCCGCCATGGCTGCTGGCGGTGGCATACCACGTGGATGCCTTCAGCGAGAAGATTTCAGACCGCAGGTAGTAGCCTAGCGGAAGGACGATCGCGATCAATATCAGCTCGGCGGCGATCGAGTTCCGCCAGGCCATCGCGCTCAGGATCGTCTTGCGGAACCGTTCCATGTGGTCTTCCGTGATGAGCTTTCGCTCGACGAACTGTGCGACGATGCCGCGCATCCGCTGGTGGACGAGGAGCTCGGCGGCCAACATCAGCGGAATGGTGACGAGAAACCGCGCGTGGGTCTCGATGTCGTGCAAAAACGGAATTTGCACGCCGCCGAGGAGGGTCCCCTTGATCGCGGAGAGCACGGCGAGCGGCAACCAGACGATACCGCAGATGATGGAAATCCGCCGCGCGAGATGGCTCACGACGTCCTCGTCCTCCAGATGCGCCTTGCGGAACATCTGGTAGAGGGGGCCGCCCAGAATGAGCGAGAAATTCCGCAGGGCGGGAAACAGATCGGCGGAAGGATCCCGGGGCAGGGAAGTTCGGTTGGAATCCATGGCGGAAGCTCTACGGAGCCGACGCGGCTCATGCCTTGGATGGCAATGACTCAGCCCTAAGAGAAAGGCTCTGAAGTCCTTCAGGCCCGCTCCGGTGATTTCAACCGTTTACCACTCGTCCTCGGTTTCCTTCCAGGATTCGTCGGGGTTGAAATGCTCCATCTTTTGAAACAGATCGAGGGTTTCCGGGCCAAGATCCTTTTCGTAAACGACTCCGGTGTGGCTGACGATGAAGGTCTTCACGCCCGTGACGCGATAGTCGGCGGGCGCGGCCGCGAGGGCGAAGCCGCCGATCATGGCACCGTTGATGACGAAATCGAGTTCACCGAGCGGTGCGGCGGGACCCTGGCCCTTGAGCACCTTGAAATAGTAGCCGTGATAGGGTTGTTTCTTCTGCTCCGCATAGCCCTGCTCCAGCGCCTTGGCGATTTCCTCGCCTACCGGGCCTTCCCAGGTGCCATCCGCATTCTTCCAAGCAAGTCCGTCCTGTTTGCCCGGCGTGCTGATGATGCGCTGGGCGTACTGGTTGACGATGGCTCCATCGTGCTTGGTCGCGGCGTATTCGTGCTGCGCCTCGACGTAGCCGCGGCAGATCGTGATGGCGTCCAATTCGTTGGCACCGATGCGGCGGTTGAGGATTTCCTCGCGTCCGGACTTGGTGTCAAAGGACCACTTGCCGTCCTTTTTCACGATGGGAATCGGCATGGGGAATGCGTCCTCGCCGACAGCGAGTATCGCATGGTCCGGATTCTCCGCATCGATCTCGATCGATTGTTTTTCCTTGGCCTGGGCGGCGAAATCCTGCGCCCGTTGTTTGTCCATCACGGGATCTTCCGAGGCAACGATGCCTTCGCTGTCCGGGCCCAGAATCGCCTTCAAGTCGGCCACTTGGAATGATGCCGCGGCTTCCACGAGGCTTGCCGCGGCCTGTTCGGGGGTGTCGAATTGTTTCGGTGCCGTCCCGGTCGCGTCGGCGGCGTTTGCGGCGTTCGCCGCGAGGCAGAAGACGCCGGCCATGAGGATGGCCGGGATTTGATGTCTCGAAGAGTGCATGATGAGTGATTTGGTTTTCATGGAATTGCTCCTGATGGATTGTTTGATTTTTTGTTATCTGCCTCTGCCGCCACCGCTGCGACCTCCTCCACCGCCGCTGCGGCCGCCGCCTCCACCGCCACCCCTGCTGGGGCCCGAACTGCGGCCCATGCTGCTGCTCCCCCGTGAGCTGCTGGTCCTGGTTGCGTTGCCACCGTAGCTGCTGCCTCCGAAGGCGCTCCGACTGGCACTCGAACCGGATGACACATTCCGCCCGCCAATGCTGCTGCTGCTCGGACGGGCGGAGGGCTGTGTACTTGGACGGGTCGCGCCGCCGCTGATTCCGCCGGGTTTGCCCGCGCCGCCGACACCACCGGGGCGTCCTGCGCCGCCAACGCCACCCGGCTTGCCTGCGCCACCGGCACCACCTATGCCACTGGCACCACCGGGGCGTCCTGCGCCACCGACACCACCGACGCCACCGGGCTTGCCTGCCCCGCCAACTCCGCCGACTCCGCCGACTCCGCCGACTCCGCCGGGGCGTCCTGCGCCGCCGACTCCGCCGGGGCGTCCGACTCCACCCACTCCGCCCGGGCGTGTTCCTCCGCCGACACCGCCGACGCCACCAGGACCATACGGAGCGCCGCCGCGGTGGGCGGGCTGGTGCGCCCACTTGCCGCCGCTGATATTGTTGATGTTGCCGGAATTGCGGATGTAGTTGTTGTTGACGTTGATATCGACGTCACCGCCGCCCCAGCCGCAGTTGTATCCCCAGCCTCCGCCCCAAGCCGCGCCGAGCAGGATGCCGGCGCCAAAGGCCAGGCCGGTTCCCGGCACATAGCCGGGATAGACATAGGACGGATAGGGATAAACCGGAGGGCCATAGACCACCACGGGATCGTAGGAAGGGACGTAAACCACTTGCGGGTCGGCCTGTTGGATCACGATCACCTTCTCGCCTTCCACGACTTCGGTTCCCACCGTCTGCTGCGTGTTGCTCACCAGCACGTTGGTCTCCTGGGCCTTCGCGCGCATGCGCTGGACGGCAGCCATGACATCCTCCGGTTGGGCGAGGAAGGCGTTGCCCAGTTCGGTGGTCCACTGGATGTTTTCGGACAGTCGCACGATCAAATCAGGCACGGCGACCAAGCCCTGGATGCTTGGGTCCCAATTCTGTTTCTTCACGGCGTCGGCCAGCGCCTGGTCCTTCAAATTCTTGTTCCTCCCCAGCCACTGCTGGAGCTGGATGATTTCCAGCGGATAGGTGGAGGCCACCAACGTCTGGCTGAGCAAAGGATCGGGAAAGAGCGCGATCGGAGCGACCAGGGAATCGAGTTGATCGTTCGGAAGCCTCCATGCCTCCTGCGGTCCGGTGTTCGTGGTGACCGTGGCCGGGGCTGTTTGTCCCGAGCCCGGGACGAGTGAAGCCACCCACAGGATGGCGAGAGCGGCGCGGACTGGCCGACCGAGGAAATTAGACCGATTGATTCTTGGTTTCATGACTGGCGGGAGGTTAGGGGGACATGCCCTCTATCTAGGTGGGACTTTCACGCCGTTCCGTCCCGATCGTCAACCATCCTTTTCGGAATGTTTGTAACTTCATCGCCGCCGTGGGGTCCTATGGCAGGCTTCGGCAGGAACTAACAAATTTAGCTCTGTTAACCAAGTGGCCCCGGCGGCATCGTTTGATTCAACGGGGGGCACCTGACTCGGGACGTGCGCGGTGATATTGCCAATCTGAATCCTAGGCAGGCCGGGCCTTTTTATTGTAACATCGTCCGCATGCTTCTCGCCGCATTCATCGGTCTGCTATTCGCCTACAGTCTTGTTTCGGCCAGACTTGAGAAGTCCGTCATTACGTCGCCCATCGTTTTCACGCTGGCGGGGATGGTGGCGTTTCACGCGCTGAAGCCCGCCACCGGCATCACCAGCCCGGCGGCATTTCTGACGCTGGCGGAAATCGGGCTGGTGTTGCTGCTCTTCACCGATGCGAGCCGCACGGATCTCAAGATCCTGCGGAATATCCGCGAACTGCCCGCGCGCCTGTTGAGCGCGGGCATGCTGCTTACTATTCTGTTGGGCGTGCTGGCCGCGAAACTCGTCTTCCCCCAGCTATCATGGTGGGAGGCCGGGATTCTCTCCGCCATCCTGGCTCCCACCGATGCCGGGCTTGGCCAGATCATCGTCAACAGCCCGCGGGTGCCGATGCGGGTGCGCCAGGCGCTCAACGTCGAGGCCGGTCTCAACGACGGGCTCTCCGTGCCCTTCCTGTTATTTTTCATCGCCATGGCTGCCGCGGGCATCGGCGAGCCCAGTTTCGCCCGCTTCTTCGGCGAGCAACTCGGCCTCGGCCTCGCGATCGGCGCGGGCATCGGTCTGGCAGGCGGCTGGCTGTTGGAAGCCGCGCGGCGTCATGGGTGGATGGCGGAATCTTTCCTACAACTCGCGGTGGTGGCGTTGCCCGTGTTTTGCATTTTCGCCTCCGAACATTTCGGTGCGAGCATGTTCATCGCCGCCTTCGTCGCCGGACTTTTCGTGCAGGTGACTTTCAAGCATGCGGGAAAACACAGCGTCGAGTTCACCGAGGAGTGGGGACAGATCCTCAATCTCGCGGTGTTTTTCCTATTCGGGTTCATCGTCGCCCGCGAGTCCGGCGGCTTCGGTTTCGCGCCGTTTGCTTATGCGCTCCTCAGTCTAACGGTCGTGCGCATGCTGCCGGTGGCGGTGTCACTCATCGGCAGCGGGCTCGACAAGGCGACCGTCGCCTTCATGGGCTGGTTCGGCCCGCGCGGGTTGGCCTCCATCGTGCTCGGCCTCGTCTATCTGGAGGAGGAGAAACATCTTCCCGGCGAGCAGGTCACCCGCCTCGCGGTGATGGCCACCGTGCTGCTCAGCATCTTCGCCCACGGCCTCAGCGCCCAACCCTGCATCCGCCTGTTTGCCCGGAAAAAATCTCCCTGAAAACCAATCCCCACACATCATGAGCTACGACGAAGACTGGCCAGACAACACCATGGAGAACCGCCGCGTGGTGGTTCGCAAAACCATCCGTCCTTCCACCTTTGAGGAACTCAAGCAGCTAGGCGTGCAGCGGTTTCCCATCGTCACCGACCCGTGGTTCGAGCGTTTCAACCAGTTTCTCGAACAACACCGGAGCGGGAGATTCTATCTGGCAAAGACTCCCGAAGGCGCCGAGATCGCCTATTGTCGGGACGCCGACAAGGGCATTTGGTTCCTGCCCGGTCAAGGCATGGGCATCGTCCAGCCCAAAGGCCTGAAGATGCTCGCTGAAATCGTGGACGCGCTGTAAGGCTTCCGGCATGAAGGGAACGCTCTGATTCGCGTTTCCGATGCTGGATGGACAGCCGCCGGGATCGCGATAGAATGGGGGACCATGCCGAACGCACTGATCCACGAAACCTCGCCCTATTTGCTCCAACACGCCCACAATCCGGTGGATTGGCAGGCGTGGGGCGAGGCGGCGTTCGCGCGGGCGAGGGCGGAGGACAAGCTGGTATTTCTATCAGTCGGTTATTCGACTTGTCACTGGTGCCATGTGATGGAGCGGGAGAGTTTTGAAAACGACCGGGTGGCGGAGGTGATGAACCACCATTTCATCAACGTGAAGGTGGACCGCGAGGAGCGTCCGGACATCGACGCGACTTACATGGCCTTCGTCCAGGCGACGACGGGGCAGGGCGGTTGGCCGATGAGCGTGTGGCTGACGCCGGAAGGAAAACCGGTGGTGGGCGGGACGTATTTCCCGCCGGAGGACCGGCAGGGGCGGGCGGGATTCACGCGGGTTTGCCATGAGCTAGGGCGGCTGTGGCGGGACGACCGGGCGAAGATGGAATCGAGCGCGGCGCGGGTGCTGGAGCATTTGCAAAAGGAAGCGGCGGGAACGGCGGCGTTGCGCGGGCTGCCGGACGCCAAGGTTTTCGGCGACTATCTGGACCGCTGCGATTCGATGTTTGATCCCGAATGGGGCGGATTCGGCGGTGCTCCGAAATTCCCGCGGCCGGTGATCGTGCGGGCGCTGATGCAGCTCGGCGAGCGTTGCGGCATGGACGCAGAGGAGGGGGAAATGGTCTGGCAGATGAGCGGACGCACGCTGCGCGCGATGGCCGCGGGCGGGATGCACGACCATCTCGGCGGCGGCTTCCACCGCTACTCGGTGGATCGCTACTGGCATGTGCCGCATTATGAAAAAATGCTCTATGACCAGGCGCAGCTGGCGACGGCTTATCTGGATGGCTGGCAGATTTCCGGCGACGCGGCATTCCGCGAGGTGGCGGAGGGGATTTTCCGTTATTTGCTGGAAACCCTGCGCGATGCGGGCGGTGCGTTCCACGCGGCGGAGGATGCCGACAGCTTGCCAACGGCCGATGCGGTGGAGAAACGCGAGGGTGCTTTCTGGACTTGGGAGGCCGGGGAGATTTCCTCGCTGCTGGCTCCGCGCGACGCGGCGATTTTTTCGGCGGCTTATGGCGTTGAGGCGCATGGCAACGCGCGGCCGGAGAGCGATCCGCATGGCGAGTTGGAAAACCAAAACACCTTGTTCCGGGCGATGCGCGACGACGCGTTGGCGGTGATGTTCGATTGCCCGGAAGCCGAGATTCGCGAGCGGTTGGATGAGTGCCGCGGAATTTTGCTGGATGCGCGTGGCAAGCGTCCGCTGCCGCACCGCGATGACAAGATCGTGACGGCGTGGAATGGTTTGGCGATCGGCGCGCTGGCTCGCGGAGCGCGGGTTCTGGGGCGGGAGGATCTAGCAAAAGCGGCGAATGAAGCGGCGTTGTTTTTGAAGAACGAGCTGTGGGATGGTGAGGATTTATACCGCACGTTCCGCGGACATCGGGGTGGAGTGAAAGGCTTCCCGGCGGATTACGCGTTTCTGATTTCCGGGCTGATCGAGCTGCACGCGGTGTCTCCCGGCTCGGGTTGGCTCGACTGGGCGCGGGCGCTCCAACAGAAACTGGACGCCGGTTTCTGGGACGCTTCGCAATCCGGCTATGTGATGCGCTCCGAGCTGGCGGGTGAGACGCTGATGGTGATCCGCGAGGATTACGACGGAGCGGAACCGTCGCCGAATCATCTGGCGGCGGAAAATTTACTCAAGCTCGCCGCGCTGTTGGATCTGCCTGAATACGCGAAGCGGGCGGAGGCGCTGCTGCGCGCCGGTTCTAGGGTGTTGGAGACGCAGTCGTTCGCCGCGCCGCTGTTGTTAGCCGCACTGGACCTGCACGAGCGCGGGGTGATGAAATTTCAAATCCCCGAAGCTGCGGAGGCGGATGTGCTCGAAATTCTCAGGACTCGCTATTTCCCGCGGGCGATTTTCGCGCCGGGTGCTGGCGGCGGGGTGACGCTTTGTGAGGGCGTCACGTGCCGGCCGTTTCCGTGATGAACTGCGCCCGGTTTTTGATTTTCTGCATCAGCCAGCCGAGCACCGGGTGCTCGCCGTAGAGCACGAATGAGGCGTCCCATTGATCCCGCTGTTCGCGAATCCGTCCGTCAGGGGCGAAGCTGAAATGGCTCATGCCGTGGATGATTTGCTCGGTTCCGTTGCGCGGGTAAGTCATGGTCCAGAGGAAAAATCCGGTGCGGTCGTCAGCGTGGGCGTCTAGCACTTTGAACGAAATTCCGGGCATTTTATGGAACCACTTGGAAAGCACCCGGCGCAATTGCGCCAAGCCGCGGATTTCGTGGATGGGGTCGTAAAAGGCGATTCCCGGGCTGTAAATATCGCCAAGCCGTTCCAGTTTCTCGGGCGACATTTCCATGAACAGGTCCGCCACGGCGGCCATTGTATCGGGGCAGTGCAAGGCCATGCTCAAAGAAAGCACGGATTCCGGCAGGTGGCATCCGTGATTTTTCTCACCAGTGGAAAATCACGGGCGGCACGATGATCCGGACATTTCCACCCCGGCGGTCCTCGCTTTCCTCGACGGCGGTGACAGTGTCGTTTTCAAACTCGACGGAGGTTTTGCCCTTCTCCTGTTGGGTCACGCTGACGAGCCGCCGGTAAGTCTGGCCGGTCGCGCGGTCGACCTCGGTGACGTAGTTTTTGATTTCCTCGTAATCGATGAATTCCCAGCGTCCGGATTGGCCGGTGGCGGTTTTGCGGAGGGAGGTTTTGGTGGGTTTGCCGATCGCGAGGGTTACTTCGTCGAGCGTCATGCCGGCGGCGACTTGTTTGTTAGCGATGAGCGTCTGGACTTGGATCTGCCGGTCGTAGAGTTGTTTGAGATTCGCTACGAACTGGGGGTCAGTGGAGGAAAACGCCCAGGGCGCGACCCAGCCGGAAATTCCGTCGCGAGTGCCTTGGCCGCGGACTCGATAGATTTTGTCGGTGATGGCCTCGAGCCGGACGGTCTGATCGGCTTTGAGGGTGCCGAGGCGTTGCTTGCCTTCCTTGTCGGAAAAAACCGGCGCTTCCTTGACGACCTTGAGTTCGACCGGTTTTTTCAACGCTTGATCCATGTAAACGACCGAGGGATCAGCGTCCAAGAGCGATTTCCGCTCGGCGCGCTTGATCTGGGCCTGCATCGGAAGGACGAGCATGGCGGCGACGATGGCTGAAATGACCGGCTGCATGGGTGGGAAAGTAGCGGTTTTTGTCCAAAGCGAAATCCTCATTTCGCTCGGACGTCGCGGGCGGCGGATTATTCGGGATGATTCGCGATTGGACGTTTGCGAAACTTGATTCATGGTCCGCGCATGAATTCGCAAGGCCCGCTCTCACAGAAGATTTTCGCTGTCGCCAAGGAACTGATCCCGGGAGGTGTGAATTCCCCGGTGCGGGCATTCCGCAACGTCGGCGGCGAGCCGTTCTTCGTCCGCCGCGCCGCGGGCAGCCGCATCGAGGACATCGACGGCAAGCACTACATCGACTACATCGGCTCGTGGGGTCCGAACATTCTCGGCCACGCGCCGGTGGCCATCACCAACACGATCCACGAGGTGGCGAAGAGCGGGATTTCCTTCGGGATTCCCAACATGTTCGAGGTGGAAATGGCGCGTAAGATCTGCGATTGGGTGCCGTCCGTGGAGAAAGTCCGGATGACCTCATCGGGCACCGAAGCGACGATGTCGGCGATCCGTTTGGCGCGGGGCTTCACGAAGCGCGACTACATCGTGAAATTCAACGGCTGTTACCACGGTCACAGCGACTCGCTGCTAGTGGCCGCCGGTTCCGGGGCGCTCACTCATGGCGAGCCGGATTCCGCCGGGGTGCCGCGGGCGTTTGCGGAGAAGACCATCGTCCTCTCGTATAACGATCCGGAAGCGCTTGAAGCGCTTTTCGCCGTGCGGGGAGAGGAAATCGCGGCGATCATCGTGGAGTCCTATCCGGCGAATGCCGGCTTGGTTTTTCCGAAAGCGGGCTACCTTGAGCTGCTTTCCTCGATCACGAAAAGGCACGGCGCGCTTTTAATTTTCGACGAGGTGATGACCGGATTCCGCCTGGGCAAGGCGGGTGTGCAGGGTTTGGAAAGTCTCACGCCGGATCTGAGTTGTTTCGGCAAGGTCATCGGCGGCGGTTTGCCGGTCGGGGCCTTCGGCGGGCGGGCGGACGTGATGGACTATCTCGCGCCGATCGGGCCGGTCTATCAGGCGGGGACGTTGAGCGGCAATCCGCTCGCGATGGCGGCGGGCCTCGCTCAGCTTCGTGAGCTGAACGACCGCTCCGGCTTCGCCCGGCTTGAGCAGCTTGGCGCGCATTTCGAAAAAGGCCTGCGCGGGTTGCTGGCGGAAAAAGGCGTGCCCCACCGCTTCAACCGCGTGGGCTCGATGTTCTGCCTGTTTTTCACCGACCGGGAAATCGTCAACGTCGATGACGTGATGAAGCAGGACTTGGAGTTCTTCAAAAAGTTCTTCTGGGGCTGCCTGGACAAGGGGATCTACCTTGCGCCTTCGCCTTACGAGACCGGCTTCATTTCCCTCGCCCACACCGAGGCGGATCTGGATGACACTCTCACGGTGTTCGCCGAGGTCTTGGCTGGAATTTAGGAACGCAAGATTCCAGGTTGCGCGTCCGGCAAGTGGCGGGCAGGCTGCGGTCGTGATCGCTTGCGCCTGGCGCAGGTGAAATTTTTCCCCGGAATGATGAATAAACCCCATGGTGAGACGTCGAAAGTCGCGCAGGAGCCCGTCGGTTCTGTCGATCCGGATGCCATCATGAACGATCCGGACGACGATTTCCGACTGGTTGCACTGGCGCAAAAAGGGGATACGCGCGCTTACGACGAGCTTATGACCCGGCACCGGGGAAGGATATTCGCCATGATCCGCAACATGATCCATCAGGAAGCCGACGCCTGGGACCTCTCGCAGGAGGTCTTCATCAAGGCGTGGCATGCCTTGCCGAAGTTCGAGGCGAAGGCGAAATTTTCCACCTGGCTCTATCGCATCGCCCACAACACCGTTTACGACTGGGCGAGGAAGCGGAAGATCGAAAGCTCCGGTGAGTTCAACGACGAGATTTTCGAGCGCGAGCGGATTGATTCCGCCTCGTTCACCACTCCGTCCGGCGGCGAGTCGCCGGACGCCACCATGGCGAACGGCGAGCTGCGGGTGAAAATCCAGATCGCCCTCGGCAAACTTTCTCCCGACCACCGGGAAGTGGTGCTCCTCAAAGACGTGCAGGGGCTGTCCTACAAGGAAATCGCCGAGGCGATGTCGAGCACGTTGGGCACCGTGATGAGCCGTCTGTTTTACGCGCGTCAGAAACTCCAAGCATTGCTAAAAGATGAATACGAATCCCGATGAAGCAACGCTGGCCTTGTGGCTGGACGATGAATTGGCCGGCGCAGATCACGCCGCGGTGGAAGCGTGGGCGCTGACCCGGCCGGAACAGTTAGCCGCTCGCGGGGAAATCCGCGGCTGGCGGGCGACGATGGCCGCGGCGATTCCCCCATCCGAGGAGCCGCCGTATCCGGACTTTTTCAACAGCCGCGTGCTGCAAGCCATTCGCGAACAGACTCCCGTGGCTGTGCCGCATGTGAAATCTTTCTCCTGGAAATCCTGGTGCATGCCGGTGGCCGCATGCGTGGGCATGGCCCTGACTTTCTGGGTGGGAACAAAAACGAAAGCCACGCCTGAATACGACGTGGCGGGCGCTCCCAAGGCGATCCCCGTCGAGCCGGTGGTTTACACGCCGGAAAACGGGGTGAACGCCGAGTGGTTCGCGAGTCAGGAAGCTTCCGCCATGGTCATTGTCCTCAAAGGCGTGGCGGCCATCCCCGACGCCACGGATTTTTCCGAAACGGTTTATTTGCCTGCCGAGCGCGAGATTGATTCCACGGCGAGCACCGAGGTGGAACCTACACTGGAAAAGGGCCAACAATGATACGACGCGGATGGTTCCTTCTGGCAGCGGCTCCGCTGCTTTGCTCCAACATCGGCTTTTCCCAGGAGGATCCGGGAAAGGCCAACATCGGGCGGGTCGGTGTGACTGTCTATCACGCGACTAACGGCGATCCCAAGGTGGCGGGTGCCAAGACGGTCGCGGTGGCGAAAGAGATCGAGAAACGCCTGCGGGGCGAGGCGCGGCTTCGGTTCAAAAACTACCGGCTGCTGGGGCAGGACGTGCAGCCATTGTTGAGGAGTTATGAAAGTTGGGCGCAGCCCTTGAGGCCATCGGACGAGGTGCTGGTCCGCTTTGAGGCGCGCAGCCTGCCCACCCCGCAAGCGACGGGATTGGATCTTGAGCTGTGGCTCAGCAGGAAGAAAATCCTCAAAACGGATGCGCGGCTCGAAGGGAACCGGCCGCTCTTCATTCTCGGTCCGGAGTGGCGCGGCGGGCGCTTGATCATCGGCGTTGCTCTTGCGCCTGAGAAAAATCCCGGTTCATAATCCAGCCATGAGAATTGGAATCTTCATCTGGCTGGCACTCGCGGTTTGCACCCAAGCCGGAGGTTTGGAATTCACGGAGACGCTCAAGGAGGTCAACGCCGGAGCGGACGCAACCCTCGTGACCACGGAATTCAGCTTCACGAACAAAGGCGACAAGCCGGCTTCCATCACGAAAAGCGATTCGGGGTGCTCCTGTTTGAAAGCCGAGATTTCGGGCGGCAAGCTCACGTATGCGCCGGGTGAATCCGGTGTCGTCCGGACGACTTTCGCGATGGGGAATTTTTCAGGAACCGTCGATAAAATGGTGGCCCTGTGGATTGACGGCGATCCGGCGGACAGTCCTTCCACGCGGCTAACAGTCCGGGTTCACATCCCCGTGCTGGTCGGAGTGGAGCCGAAAACCGTGAAGTGGGACATCGGTGCTAAGGCCGATCCACAGATCATCCGAATTCAAATGGCCGAGGGCAAACCGATCCGTGTGACCGGCTTGACGTCCTCTTCCGAGTCGTTTGCCTGCGAGTTGAAGACCGTTGAGGAAGGCAAAAAATACGATTTGGTCGTGACGCCCCGCACCATCGACGCGCCGGGGATGAGCGTCATCCGGATTGAGACGGATTGCGCGATTTCGAGGCACCGCATCCAGCAGGCGTTCGCCGTGATGCGCAAGCCGTCGCCGCCCCAGCTCCCGGTGAAGCCATGAATGCGCTCGGGCAGTTAGCGGCGGTCGTCGGTATTTCCCTGGCGGCAGCGGGGGGGACTTATTGGATCAAGGGGCCGCCCGGGCGGGCACTTATCTGCGACCTGGCCACTTTGAAACCCGGCGAAGTGTGCCTCGAACAAATTTCTCCTGATGCGAAAGTGTTGTGGGTGGATGCGCGCTTGCGGAAGGACTGGGTGAAAAACGGGCTTCCCGGCTCGGTGCTTTGGAATCTCGATCCCGGCGAAGACATGCAGACTTTCGAGGCGGAGGTCGCGATGCGGATCCTGGAAACGCCGCGGGTGATCGTTTATTGTGGCGATGAAAACTGTGGGCTGAGCCAGCAGATCGCGGATAAAATCCGTGGGCTGCAACTTGGCGCGGAAGTCTCTGTTTTACGCGGCGGCTGGCGCGCCCTGAGCGAGGCCGGGCGGATCAAGGATTCCAATCCAAAGTCTTGAGGTCGATCGCCTCGAGATAAGGCGACTCGGGTTGGTCTTCGACATTCCAACGGAGCATGACGGTGCAGGCCTTCGCCTTGCCGTAGCTGAGGCTGTAAGTGCCGTCTTCGAGCATCATGCCGATCTTGGATTGTCTCCCGAAGAAGGCGCGGGCGATTTCCTTGGTATTGTCGCGCGGCAGGAGCTTGAGGGTGAGTTTTTTCTCGCGGTTAGGGACGTGTTCGTCGTTGCAGGACGCCACGGCGGAAATAGTGACTTGGAAAACGCCCGCCTTGTCGGACGGGGTTTTGGCGTAAGCGGCGAGACGTCCGCCGAAGGCGTCGAGAAACGGATCGATCACGACTTTTGGCGCGCCCGAACCCCGGGTTCTAACGAGAATGGTTTGGGGGTTGATGGGCCTGTCATCCGCGTCGAAATCCACGTTGTGATAGAAATCGACCACTTGCTCGACCGCGTTGCTCTCTTGGGCGTCGATCTCGATGCGACTCGTCGGTGGCAGGGGGCCGGCGAGACAGGAATTGGCGAGTTCCGCGGCTGGAGTCTGCGTTTCAATCATCGGCAAGCGCTCGGCGAGCGTCTTCGCCGCAAGAAACTTCTCCAACAATTCGGTGGCAACCATGCCCGGCGTGGTGGGCTCGAGATCGCCGGGCAGCGGTTGGGGCGGCTCGGTGATCGACGGCTGCGCCGGCGCAGGGACAGGCAAAGTCGGGGTGATGAATTGTTCCGGCACTTCGGGAGATTTCGGCGGCTGGGATGACTCGGGAAGAATCGGTAGAAAGGGCTCGGACTTGAGGATGTTCGATTGCGCGCCCGTCTTTTGATGGTTGAGAAGGGTCCGAACTCCGAAAACCACCGCGGCGATGGTCGTGAGGAAAAGCAATGGCAGCAGGAGCCGGGTGAGGCGGGTTCGTCGGGGTCTGTGCCTGGGGGGGGGGAGAGGAGCGCCGGTGTCAGACGAATGATTCCGCTCGGGCATTTGCTTGGCAACGGGCTCCCCCTGGCCGGAGCGAGTTGGTAACTGGCGGGGCTCAGGCCGGAGTGCCGCCGGGGAACTTGCCTGAACTGGAGGCGGTGATTGGCCAGCCGGAGTTGCGGCAACCGGAATTGGCGCGGTGATCGGCGCATACGCCTCGGATGGCGGCTGACAGGCCGGCGCAACTTGATGCTGGGCCGGGTAAGGAGCTTGAATCAAGGTGCCGCATGAGGGACAGGGGCCGGTGATGCCCGCAAGATTCCCTGGAATTGTCAGCTTGATTCCACAAGCGGGACACAAAAAGGTGATGGATTCATTCGCCATGGGGGTTGGAGCGGAATTTAGCCAATCCGATCGGCCCGTCAATCATGCATAAACCTCGCGGCCCCGCATTCGAGCTGGTGATCAAATGCAGGTCAGCGGGAGACGTGCATCAGGATGATTTTGTTTCTCGGGATCCAATCGTCATGGTAGCCGTCGCGGAGCACGAGCCATTCGTCATCGATGCGGATGAGGACGCCTTCGGCGACGTCCGGGGCGACAAATCCCGTGACTTTGTTGGAGGTCCCGGCGACCACGGGTTTCGAGGCGGCGAGTGGATCCACGGTCACGACGCAGCGCAGGCCGAGAGGGTAGTCGACGGCAGGGGCGCCCGGGATCGGGGCGGTCGGTTGAGATCGCGCTGCCGCCAGAACGTCCGGGGCCCAGGTTGCGTAGATGAAGAGGGGAATCGCGCAAGCCAGCAGGATCATGGATTGGTGTTTCATCGGTTTTTCGGTTTGGGGTTGGGGGCGGGAGACGAGGGTCAAGAAAATCATCCCGAGAACCGACCAAGATAGCACAGGAGGTCGGAAATGGCGCGATTTTTGAAGGCCTTTTTCCCACACTGGACAAACTTGGCGGGCTCTGGCAACCATCCGCCCTCATGTCGTCCGAGTTAGCGAAAGCCTATGAACCCCAAGCCGTCGAAGCCAAGTGGTACGCCGCCTGGATCGCCGGAAAATGCTTCGAAGCCGATCCTTCCAGCGCGAAGGACGGGTATTCGATCGTCATTCCGCCGCCGAATGTCACCGGGATTCTGCACCTCGGACACGTGCTGAACAACGCGCTCCAGGACATCCTCGCCCGCCGCGCGCGGCAGAATGGCAAGGAGGTGCTCTGGCTGCCCGGCACCGACCACGCCGGCATCGCCACGCAGGCGCGGGTCGAGCGCGAGGTGCGCGAGACGGAGGGCGTGAGCCGCCGTGATCTCGGGCGTGAGGAGTTCCTCAAGCGCGTCTGGGATTTCAAAAACAAGCACGGCGACATCATCATCAACCAGCTCAAGCGCCTCGGTTGCTCGTGCGATTGGGGCCGCGAGCGGTTCACGATGGACGCGCCCTACACCGAGTGGGTGAGTCATGTGTTTGTGGAGCTTTTCAAAAAGGGCCTGATCTATCGGGGCAAGCGGATGGTGAACTGGTGCCCGGTTTCGCTCACCGCTCTATCCGACGAGGAGGTAATCATGACGCCGCAGCGTTCGAAACTGTATTTCATGAAATACGAACTCACCGATGCTCCCGGCGAGTTCCTGGAAATTTCCACCACCCGTCCGGAAACGTTGATGGGCGACGTGGCCGTGGCGGTGAATCCGAAGGACCCGCGCTTCGCGAAATACATCGGGCGCAAGGTGTTCCGGCCGTTTCCGCATGCGGAGATTCCGATCATCGCGGACGATCATGTGGACATCGAGTTCGGCACCGGCGCGCTGAAAATCACCCCGGCGCACGACAAGGCAGACTTCGAAATCGGCATCCGCCATAACCTTGAAATCATCGACGTCCTCACGCCGGACGCGCACATCAACTGCCCGGAAGTTCCCGAACTTCACGGCCTCGACCGCATCGTCGCACGCAAGCGGGCGGCGGCGAAGCTGGAGGAAATGGGCCTGCTGCTGAAGGTGGAGGAATACGAGAACAACGTCGGCTACTCCGAGCGCGGGCACGTGCCGATCGAGCCACGCATTTCGATGCAGTGGTTCCTCAAGTATCCGAAAGTCCAGGAAGCCGCCGACGCGGTGGCGAACGGCGACATCAAATTCCGTCCCGAACGGTGGGCGAAAACTTACGCGCACTGGATGGAGAATCTTCAGGACTGGTGCATCAGCCGCCAGCTGTGGTGGGGGCATCAGATTCCGGTGTGGTATCGCACGGAAAAGCTCGAAACGCTCAAGAACGCCGAGTCGCTCGATACGTCCCATACGTCCTATGGGGACCTATACGTCGGAACAACCCCTCCCGCCGATCCCGAGAACTGGACCCGCGACGAGGACGTGATGGATACTTGGTTTTCCTCATGGTTGTGGCCGTTCGCGACGATGGCGAATGTCGGTGAGCAGACCGACACGCTGAAGAAATTCTATCCGACCGACGATCTTGTCACCGGTCCCGACATCATCTTCTTCTGGGTCGCCCGGATGATCATGGCGGGCTACGAGTTCACCGGCGAGCTGCCGTTCAAGAACGTTTATTTCACCTCGATCATCCGCGATCTCAAGGGGCGCAAGATGTCCAAGTCGTTAGGAAACTCGCCGGACCCGGTTGAGCTGATGGAGAAATACGGCGCGGACGGATTGCGCTTCGGGCTGATGCGGATTGCGCCGGTGGGCAGCGATTTGCGCTTCGACGAGGTTTCCATCGAGGAAGGCCGGAATTTTGCCAACAAACTCTACAACGCCTGCCGCCTCCGCCAGATGGGTGGCGAGCCGTATCAGGCGCTCGACAGCATGGATGGCCTGAATCCGTTCCACCTCAACGCGATGGCCAAGCTCGACGAGCTGGCGGCTGATCTTGAGCGGCTTTACGCGGACTATCGCTTCGGCGAGATCGGCCACCGCTTGTATGAATTCCTGTGGAACGACTTCTGCGACAAGTTCCTGGAAGCGCTCAAACTCGACCTCCGCGACACCGCGCCGCCGGAAGTGAAGGCGCGGACGCTGGGCGTGTTTGACGTGATCATGGGCCGTTATTTGCAGCTGTTGAGTCCTTACATGCCGCACGTCACCGAAGAGCTTTCCGAGCGGATGGGCTACGTGGCTCCCGGGGAATTCCTCATGCAAAAGGTGCTGCCCGCAGCGCCGTTGCTGGCGGAGATCCCGGCGGAAACAGTCGCGGCCGCGCAGACGCTTGCTGCGGAGATTTACGAATCCGCCGGCCGGATGCGGAACTTGAAAGCGGAATACAAGATGGGTTCGCGCAAGGACATCAAGTTCGTGATCAAGGCTGCGCCCGAGTGGCTCGCCGGGCAGGTAAAGACGCTCGCGCTGCTCGTCGGCGCGGAGGAAATCACGCTGGATAACGCCTACGAAGCGCCCAAAGGCACGCCGGCGGCGGTCACCGGGATCGGCGAGGTTTACATGCCGCTGGAAGGGCTGATCGACGTCGAGGCCGAGCGCGCCCGCCTGACCAAGGAGATTTCCAACATCGAGATCGAAGTCAAAAAGTGCGAGGGCAAACTGGGGAACGCGAGCTTTGTGGATCGTGCGCCGCCGGAAGTCGTGGTGCAGGAAAAGGCCAGGCTTGAGGATTGGAAGGCGAAGTTGATCCAACTCGGCGAGATGTTGGGCGCGCTGGCATGACCGCTTGCCAACAGGAGTTCATTGAATAGAGTCGCAGTGTGGCAATTAACGCATGACGAATCTCAGCACCATTCCCGAACTCAGCGAGGCCTCGCGCGAACTCCTCGAAGCGGCGGGTTTCCCCGATGCGAAGTCACTCGCCAAGGCCGATGTGGCTGGACTGGCCAAGGAGCTCGTGCGCGCAAACAGGATTCTCCAGATCGCCGAGAGTGCTCCGGACCGGGACAGCGTCGAGGCTTGGATTGCCTCCGCCCGCAGTGTCACCGGACTGGTGGATGAGCGGGGCGCGGAAGTGGCGATGCCGGTCAATTACGAGATGATGCCGAGAGTGGGCGTAATGCTCGACAACGCACCGTTTGCGATTCCGCTGCCAGCGCGCTTGCTGATGGACCGCGAAGTGGGCGTGTCGGACATCCCGCCGGCGATTTTGCTCAACCGCTATGCCGGCGATTTGGAGGTGAGAGTGGAAGAACGCATCCCGGCTCCGAAGCACGGCCGCACGATGGGCCCGTCGAACAACCTGCGGATTGCCGACAACTCGGCGACGCGGAAGGAAATCGATACTTCCCGGATCAAGACTTTCGAAGCGATGGGTGTCCCGACGGCACGGCCGTTTGCGCCGATCGCGGTGAATGGCGACGACCGGATCGCCTTGATTCGCGCGCCGCGGGTGGAAACCAACCGCGGCCGTGACCCGCAATCCCGCCGCTACATCCGCGGGGTGCTGCACAGTCATCCGGTATCGATCGGCTTCGGGGCGTTGGTGACGTTGGTCATGTCGGTGATGCTGCCGCTGGGAATTATTTCGGCGTTGCTGTTGCTGCTTTCGAGTGAAATGCCCGAGCGGTTTGATTGGGTTCCGAAGTGGGTTCTGGCGTTCCCGTTGAGCCTTCCGCTGTTCGGAATCGCCTATCTGATCTGGGGCCTTCAAGGGAAATGCCGGATTTGCACCCAGAAGATGTTTGTGCCGAAGATTTGCCTGAAAAACTCCAAGGCTCACCACATTCGCGGGTTGGGCCATGTGATCCCGGTGTCGATCCACATCCTGTTGTTCAAATGGTTCCGTTGCCCGTATTGCGGGACTCCGGTGAGGTTGAAAAAATGAGGCGTTTCTTTCCGTGGACCTTGGTTTTCGTCGTTGCACTGAGTTCGTGCGCCAAGCTCGGTTTGGGGGACAAGCCCGCGAAAAAAGAGCCGGTGGGACCGTTCGGGCCGACGGGAATTCCGCCACAGCTCCGTTCGAAAAACGCCGATTCCGGAACCCCGGTGGTCGCCGGCGGAAACGTCCCCGGCAAGCCTCCGGCGCTGAATATCACCCCGGAGGAGGACATCGTTTACACGAATCCCGACGACCCGGACGCGGCCATTCCCGAGCTATCGACTTTGCTTTCCTCCGCCAAACGCGGGCCGTGGGAGGACAGCGAAACCATCGCCAAGCTGCGATCCGTGCGTGAGGGCAAACCGCTGCTCATTTGGTTCACCGATTCCGCCAGCAGTCCGATGTGCAAGGCCCTGACCCAGGAATTGTTCTCCACCAACGACTTCGGCAACTGGGCCAGCGAAAAGCTCGTCCGCCTGCGAATCGATGCGACCGTGAAGATTTCCGATCCTGATCTCGATCTTGGTTCGTCGGAAGACCGTCGGGTGACAGTGAACAATTACAACGCGGCGTTGAAGAAGCGCTACAAGGTGATGGGTTATCCATCGCTGGTTCTGCTCAGCCCGAGTGGGGAGGTCATCGGTCGCTACCGTGGCTACAAACGCGGTGAGGCGGATTTCCTCTGGGGACAAATGAAGCACGCCGAGGCTGTTTCCGCCGAGTCTTACAAGGGCTGGCGCGCCGGACTCGAGAAAAAGGGTTATCGGGAGTGGCAGGACCGCAAGGAGCGGAAAATTTTCGCCAAACTCACGTCCTATTCCAAAGGCAGCCTGACTTTCATCGAGCCCGACGGAACCCGCTCGCGGACCCGGGAGGAAACGCTCTCGGACAAGGATCGGGCATGGATCGCCGAGCAGAAAAAGCTGCGGAATCTCCAGTGAAACGAAAAGAATCCGAAATCCTCCTGATGTGAGTGCGCCCGAGGAGGGGGGGATTCCGGAGGTTTTTCACGAGTCGCCCTCGTCGTCCGGCATCGGCAGGGCTTCGAGGCTGGCGCGGTAGGATTTTTCGTCGAAACCGCGCCGTTTTCGCAGGACTTGGTCCATCTCCTCGCCGAGGCAGAGGGCGATCTGGGATTTGGCTTCGGTGTCACTGAGCCCGAGCTTGGTGAGCCGGGCGTGGGCTTTTGCGACGTAGGGGGTTTGCGGAGAAACGAGCTGCTGCTCGACAGCGGCAATCAGGTCGGGGAGGAGATCGTCGTTCATGGGGGAATCTATCTGGTGAAAAGCGTGTTCTCAATGCGCCGAACGTGGCTGGCGCGTCAATGGTTTTGCATGGGTGCCGTCAGGGAATAGGTCAGTTTGTTGTCTTCGTCGGCGTTGCGGACTTCAAGATAAACTGAGTTTTCATAGCGAGGCAATTCATAGCCGAATCCATAAAAAAGCAGCTCCAAAGGCAAATAGGTGAGATCAGGACGCCTGTCATATTGTAGTGGGATTCACGCGGGTTTCCGGTCGTGCCAGATTTCGAGGAGCAGCAGGGTGAGCGTGACGGAGAGCGGGCCGAGAATGATCCCTGAGGAGCCGAAGAAGATCAGGCCGCCCACGAGGGAAATGAAGGCGATAATGGTGTGTTGATGCAGTCGGTTTCCCACCAGGATCGGATAGATCAAATTGTCGATGCCTCCCACCACGATCGCTCCCCAGGCGGTCAGGGCCAGGGCTTTTCCCCACATCCCCTGGGATGCCAGCCAGAGGGCGGCGGGAACCCAAATCACAAAGGCGCCCAAGAGCGGAATAATGGCCAGCAGTCCCATGACAAGTCCCCAGAGCAACGGCGCGGGCAGCCCGAGGAGCCAGAACATGAGCCCGCCAAGAGTGCCTTGAATCATGGCCACCACCAGCGTGCCGTAAACCGTGGCATGGATGGTGGTGGTGACCCGGTCGAATAGACAGTCCGTCTCGGTGGATGAAAGCGGAGCGAGGGATCGCAGGGAATCCAGAGCGAGGTGCCGGTCCCGGAGGAAATAGAAAAGCAGATAGAAAGTGAGCAGTAAACCCGTCAGCTGCATCACCGAGCCGCGCAAGAACGAGGTTGCCGTGGTGGTCAGCCAGGTGCCGAGCGTGCCGACGGTTTCGGACAGATCAATTTGTTGTTGTTCGATCCAGCCTTCGAGCGGCGCAAGCTGCGGATAGTCATGGAGGAACTGGGTCAAGGTGCCGGCGGCGGCGCGGGCTTGGATGAGTTCGGCTCCTTTTGAAATCTCCGTGATCAAGCGGCTAGCGATGAAAATCACGGGCAGGACGACGATCACCGCGGTGACTGCAAGTGAAATGGCAGTCGCCAGATTGGGGCGTTTCAACTTCGATTCCAGCCTGCGCTGCAAGGGGCTGAGCACGATCGCCAGCGCGAGCGCCCAGGAAAGGGCGGGGAGAAACGGCAGGGCCAGTCGGCAGCACAGATAGAGTCCGATGAGCATCAACGCCGTGAGAGCGAGGCCGTTGGCCGGTCTGGTCAGCTCGCGCGGACGCGCTGGCGGAACCTCCGGGGGGTGGGGGGCGGAGTTGTCCATTCGGGGTGCCAGCGCTGGCGTGAGCTGTTTACTCCCGGGTGACGGGCACGATGAGAGTCGGGACGCTGGCCTTGCGGACCATCCCTTCCGCGACGCTGCCTAGCAGCAGCGAGGCGATCACTCCGTGACCGTGCGATCCGACCACCACGAAGTCCGCGCCGCTTTGCTTGATGTGATCTAGCAACATCTGAAGCGGGCTGCCCTCCACCATTTTGGAGGTCGAGTTAGGAACTTGCGCGCGCACCGTGGCGAGGAGTTCCTCCAGCTTGAGCGAGGCCCGCCGCTTGGCTTCTTCGTGGAATTCAATCATCGCGGGGAATTCACCCGGCGTGAATCCATAGGCGGCGTAGCCGGGCTCCGGCTCGACGACGTGGAACAACTGCAAGTCCGCGCCGAAGGATTCCGCCAACTCCATGGCGATTTGGGTGACTGGCGGCGTGGCGTTTGAAAAATCTACTGCGACGATGATGGTTTTCATGGCATTCTGTCTATATCACCCGTGACGGTTTCTTGTAAAGATCGATCATCCTGCGTGGCGGACCCGGGTCGCCTTACCGGCGAGGGCGGCGTTGACCATGATCAACTCGCCGATGTTTTCCATAGTCAGCAAGCCGACGATCCGCCCGCCGCCCATGACCGGCAGCGTGGTCCATTCGTTTTTCCCCATGGATTCCAGTGTGGGCGTCAGCACGTCCGTGTCATTGACCGGGCTGCACTCGCGCCACATGACGTCGCCGACGGCGGCTGCGCGGTTCCCGTCCATCAGCGCCTTGACCAGGTCGTTGCGGCGCAGGACGCCTAACACCTGGCCGCTTTCAAGAACCGGAAAGTCCTGTTGTGAGCCTGCCAGAAGTTCCTCCACGGCCGTGCCGAGCGAGTCATGGGCAGCTAGGGTCCGGAATCGCGTCATCATGGCATCCCGCACTTGCAGGCCCTCCAACGCCGACTCCGCCTCCACTTGCGCCGCTTCGCCCTGCGCTCCCAGATAGACGAAAACCGCGATGAAGATCAGGAACGGGTTGTGAAAAAATCCGATGACTCCCAGCAGGATCGCCATCATTTGGCCGATATTCGCCGCGATGGCGGTCGCGCGGCGGCGTCCCATCCGGCTGGCCAGCAAGGCGCGCAAGATCCGCCCTCCATCCATCGGAAACGCCGGCAGCAGGTTGAAAGTGCCGATGAACAGGTTCACCCACATCAACTGCGGCAGAAATCCGTCGGTCATGCCTTGGACTTCCATCAGTTCGTGAGTCCGGCCTTGGAGTAACAGGACTGAGTAAATCGTCGCCGCGATGACCGCGTTCACCGCCGGCCCGGCGATGGCCACCCAGAATTCCTGCGTCGGCTTTTCCGGAATCCGCTCCAAACGCGCGACACCGCCGATGGGCAACAGCGTGATGTCCCGCGTCGTCACTCCGTAGCGTTTGGCCGTGAGCGCATGCCCGAATTCATGCATCACCACGCAGCCGAACAGCGCCAAAATAAAGCCCACGCCCTCCATCGCCTGACGGGGAGTTTCTCCCGCGCCGAGATGGGCCAGGAAAATCCAGCCGATCAACAGGATGAAGGTCCAGTGCAAATACACGCCGATGCCCGCGACGCTGCCGAGTTTCAGGGACCATTTCATAAGAAACGTTTATAAGCCAACACGCCCGGTATCTCAACATCATTTCAGCTCCCTCTTCCGCGCCGATTGCTTTTTCCAACTCCATACTTTGCAAGGGGTGGACCTTCCGTTCCCGAGCGTGTTTATCGCCATCGTGAATGCCACATCTCACTCTTCCATGGGGACGCTCGACGCGAATGAAGCCGTCGCCGCCGTCGCCTACCGCCTGAACGAATTTTTCGCGATCTACCCGATCACGCCGTCCTCCGCGATGGCCGAGTTCGCAGACGAATGGTCGGCGGCGGGGAGGAAAAACCTGTGGGGCGCGGTTCCCAGCGTGGTGGAAATGCAGTCGGAAGGCGGCGCGGCAGGTGCCTTGCACGGGGCGTTGCAGGCCGGTTCGCTGAGTGCGTCGTTCACCGCCTCGCAAGGGCTGCTGTTGATGATTCCCAACATGTATAAAATCGCCGGCGAGCTGATTCCCTTCTGCCTGCACGTCACCGCCCGCGCGCTGGCCACGCACGCGTTGAGTATTTTCGGCGATCACTCGGACGTCATGTCCTGCCGCCAAACCGGCTTCGCCATGCTCTGCGGCGGGTCGGTGCAGGAAGCGCAGGACACCGCGGTGATCTCCCAAATGGTGACGCTCCGCTCGCGGGTGCCGTTCCTGCATTTCTTCGACGGCTTCCGGACTTCCCACGAGGTTTCTAAAATCTCGCTCATCAGTGATGAAGACCTCCGCGCCTTGATCGACGAGGACAGCATCGCCGCGAACCGCGACCGCGCGCTCACCCCGGACCATCCGGTGATCCGCGGCACCGCTCAGAATCCCGACGCTTTCTTCCAAGCCCGCGAGGCGGGAAATCCCTACTACATCGAGCTTCCGCGCCTCGTGAAAGAAGCGATGGCCGACTTCGCGGCGAGGACCGGTCGCGCCTATCAGCCGTTCGACTACGAAGGCGACCCGGAAGCGGATCGCGTGATTGTCATCATGGGCTCCGGCGGCGAGGCGGTGGCGGAAACCGTCGGCTGGCTCAATGAGCACGGCCAGAAAACCGGCGTCGTCAAAGTCCGTCTCTATCGGCCGTTCTCCGTCGAGGATTTTGCAGCCGTGCTGCCGAAGTCGGTGAAATCCATCGCCGTGCTCGACCGCACCAAGGAACCCGGCGCGCTCGGCGAGCCGCTCTATCTGGACGTCTCCGCCGCCCTCCGCCTGGCCGACAGCGCGGGCTGGCTGAAGGACACGCACGCCATCCGCCTGATCGGCGGCCGGTATGGTCTCGGCTCCAAGGAATTCACGCCCGCCATGATCAAGGCGGTGTTTGACGAGCTCTTGAAACCCTCGCCAAAGCCCGTTTTCACGCTCGGCATCAACGACGACGTCACCGGGCTTTCGCTCGACTACGATCCCGAGTTCGAAGTTGTGCCGCCCGGCATGAAACAAGCAGTCTTCTTCGGCCTCGGCTCGGACGGGACCGTCGGCGCGAACAAAAACAGCATCAAGATCATCGGCGAGGGCACCGACAACTACGCGCAAGGCTACTTCGTCTATGACTCGAAGAAGGCCGGCGCGATGACCGTCTCGCACCTGCGCTTCGGCCCCGCGCCGATCCGCTCGACCTATCTGATCCGCCAGGCGGAGTTCGTCGCCTGCCACCGCTTCGACCTGCTCCATCAGATCAACGTGCTCGACTACGTCAAACCCGGCGGCATTTTCCTGCTCAACTCGCCCGGAAATTCCGACGACGCGTGGAAGAACCTGCCGCGCGAGATCCAGGAGCAAATCATCCTGAAAAACCTCTCGTTCTACGCCATCGACGCCAGCGCCGTCGCCCGCGACTGCGGCATGCCCGGCCGCATCAACACGATCATGCAGACGTGTTATTTCGCCATTTCCGGCGTCTTGCCGAAGGACGAGGCGATCGCCGCCATCAAATACGCCATCCAGAAAACCTATGGCAAACGCGGCGAGGCCGTGGTCCAGCGCAACTACGAAGCAGTGGACAGCACGCTCGCCAACCTGATCCAGGTCACCTATCCGGACGCGCCGACTTCGACCCACCGCCTGAATCCGATCGTGCCGGAAAACGCCCCGGACTTCGTCAAGCGCGTCACCGCGCTGATGCTCGGCGGCAAGGGCGACCTGCTGCCCGTTAGCGCCTTCCCGGTCGATGGCGTCTGGCCGACCGGCACCACCCAGTGGGAAAAGCGCAACATCGCCGAGGAAATCCCGGTCTGGGAATCCGACATCTGCATCCAGTGCAACAAGTGCGCCATCGTCTGTCCGCACGCCGCGATCCGGCCGAAGGTTTTCACTCCCGACCGTCTAACCAACGCGCCCGCCACCTTCAAATCAACCGAGTTCAAGGCGCGCGAATATCCCGGCATGCTCTACTCGCTGCAAGTCGCGCCCGAGGACTGCACCGGCTGCCAGCTTTGCGTGCAAGTCTGCCCCGCCAAGGACAAGAGCAACCCGAGCCGCAAGGCCATCAACATGGTGCCGCAACTCCCGCTGCGCGAAACCGAACGCGAGAACTTCGCCTTCTTCCTCGAGCTGCCGGACCCCGACCGCGAAATGCTGCGCGACGACGTGAAGACCACGCAGTTCATGAAGCCGCTGTTCGAGTTCTCCGGTGCCTGCGCCGGCTGCGGCGAGACTCCCTATCTGAAACTGCTCACCCAGCTCTTCGGCGACCGCCTGCTCATCGCCAACGCCACCGGTTGCTCGTCGATCTACGGCGGCAACCTGCCCACCACGCCCTACACCAAGAATGCCTGCGGTCGCGGCCCGGCCTGGGCGAACTCGCTGTTCGAGGATAACGCCGAATTCGGCCTCGGCTTCCGCGCCAGCCTCGACCAATCGAAGGCTTTCGCCGAACTGCTACTCCACGGCCAAGCCGGCGTGTTAGGCGATGATCTGGTTACATCGATCACCGCCGCCGATCAATCGACCGAAGCCGGAATCGAACAACAACGCGAGCGCGTCATCGCCCTGCGCCAGGCCTTGAGCGGCCAGACCAGCCGGGAAGCCCGCACGCTCCATCAGATTGCCGACTACCTCGTGGACAAGAGCGTCTGGATCGTCGGCGGCGACGGCTGGGCCTACGACATCGGTTTCGGCGGACTCGACCACGTCATCGCCACTGGCAGAAACGTCAACATTCTGGTGCTCGACACCGAGGTTTACTCGAACACTGGCGGTCAGCAATCCAAGTCCACGCCGCTCGGCGCGGTCGCGAAATTCAGCATGGCCGGCAAGGCGCTGCCGAAAAAAGACCTCGGCCTGATCGCCACCACCTACGGCTCGGTTTACGTCGCCCGCATCGCGCTCGGCGCGAAGGACGCGCACGCAGTCACCGTTTTCCGCGAGGCGGAGAGTTATCCCGGCCCCTCGCTAATCATCGCTTACAGCCACTGCGTCGCCCACGGCTACAGCCTGTCGCAGGGCCTCGAACAACAGAAGCGCGCCGTTGCCTGCGGTTACTGGCCGCTGTTCCGCTTTGATCCGCGCCGCGCCGATAGGGGGGAGAACCCGATGAAACTCGACTCCGCGCCGCCGAAGAGCTCGCTCGCCGACTTCACCCGCAACGAGTCGCGCTTCCAGATGCTCGAACGCATCAACCCGGAACGCTCCGCCATGCTTCAGCAAATGGCGGCCGAATCCGTGAAGGAACGTTTCGCCCTCTATCAACAAATGGCGGCCTCCAAGCAGCCCGAAACCACCACTCCTAACGCCTGATCGACATGGACCTCTCCACCACCTATCTCGGCCTGCCCTTGAAAAACCCGGTGATGCCCGGTGCCTCGCCGCTGGTTGACAAGCTCGACAACGTGCGCCGCCTCGAAGACGCCGGGGCCGCCGCCATCGTCATGCACTCGCTTTTCGAGGAGCAGATCACCAACGACCAGATCGCGGAATTCGCCCACACCGAGCACCCGGCAGAATCGTTCTCCGAGGCCGTCTCCTATTTCCCGAAAATGGAGGACTACTGCCTCGGCCCGGACCGCTACCTGAACCAGATCACCCGCATCAAACAGTCGGTGGACATCCCGGTGATCGGCTCGCTCAACGGCGTGAGCATGGGCGGCTGGATCGATTACGCCCATCTGATCGAACAAGCCGGCGCGGACGCGCTCGAGCTCAACGTCTATTACATCGCCACCGACACTGATGAACCCGGAGTCGCGGTGGAAAAGCGCACGCTCGACATCCTCACCGCCGTCAAGAACTCGGTCACCATCCCGGTCGCGGTGAAGCTCTCGCCGTTCTTCTCGTCGCCCGGCCATTTCGCCAAACAACTCGAAGCGCTCGGCGCATCCGGCGTGGTTCTTTTCAACCGGTTCTATCAGCCGGACATCGACATCGAGGAGCTTGAAGCGACTCATCGCCTGGATCTGTCAAACTCCACGGAACTTCGATTGCGCCTGCGTTGGGCAGCGATCCTCCACGGACGTTTGAAAGCCGACATCGCCGTTAGCGGCGGCGTGCAGACGGTGGAGGACATCATCAAGGCCATCATGTGCGGAGCGAGCGTCGTGCAGGTGGTTTCCTGCCTGCTTAAATACGGCCCGTCGCACATCGGCCCGCTCATCACCGGGTTGAGTCGCTGGTTGGAAGAGCACGACTACAAATCCGTCGAGGAAATGCGCGGCAGCATGAGCCACCTCCATTGCCCCGATCCATCAGTCTTCGAGCGCGCCAACTACCTGCGCGTGCTGCAACTCTGGAAAGTCTGACCGGGGGGAATCAAAGAAACTCCTCGACCGACTGATTTCCGGAAGTCATTTTCCAATTCTAGAACTCACAGCTCATGAATCACCCCTATTTGCCGGTTCTGGTTTTCTTCGCCGTGGCGCTGATGGTGCCTATCGGTTCGCTCGTTCTCGCCCGGGTGTGGATGACGTTTTTCACGCCGATCAAGCGCGGAAAGGAAAAGAACGCGCTCTATGAATGCGGCGTTAACCCGCTCGCCGAGCGGCAGACGCGGTTTCATTCGCAATACTACCTGTTCGGCCTATTGTTCCTGCTGTTCGACGTGGAAACCGTCTTCCTGCTGCCCTTTGCCGTGGCTTTCTTGAAACTGCCGGTCGGCGGGTTTCTGGTGGCCATGCTTTTCCTGCTCCTGCTCGCGGAAGGCCTGCTCTGGGCCTGGAGCAAGGGTCTGTTGAATTGGCGCGGTCCCGCTAAACCCAAGCTCACGGTTTACAGCGATTGATTTCCGCGCCGCGCTCCGGGTCGCGTTCAACCACCGGTCCGCGGCGGACGCTTCTTCTTGGAATCCGGCGTCACGTCGCGCATGCCGCCTTGGCTCTTGGCTTTTTGGGCCTTCTGCATTTCCGCTTGGCGGGCCGCCATGCGTTGGACCCAGGATTGTTTGTCGGCACCGGTGCGGGCCTTGAGCTCGGGCTCGGGCACCTTGTTCATCAACCAAGTCTGGCCGATGGAGAAGATGTTCTGGGTGGTCCAATAGAGAGCGAGCGCGGAGGCGAAGTTATAACAGAAGAAGAAGAACATGAACGGCATGAACATGATGATCTTCTGTTGCATGGCGTCGCCGGTCTTTGGCGTCATTTTGATTTGCAGGAAGCTGGAAATCGCCATGACGACGGGGAGGATGTTGATCGGCACGCCGGAGATGTGCATCAGCGTGTCCGGCTGCGAGAGGTCGTCCACCCACAGGAAGCCCTGGCCGCGGAGCTCGACGGCGTATTGGAGCATCCGGTAGAAGCCGAAGAAAATCGGGATCTGGATGAACATCGGCAGGCAGCCTCCGAGCGGGTTGATCCCGAATTTCCGGTAGAGCCCCATGGTCTCGGTGTTGATCTTGTTAGGGTCGTCCGCATACTTCTCTTTGATCTTGAGCATCTCCGGCTGGAGCTTGGCCATCCGCTTCATGGTGTGGGTGGACTTGGCGTGGAGCGGCCAGATGATGATGCGGACGGTGATGGTCAGGAAGATGATGGCGAGGCCCCACGACCAGTTTTTGGCGACTTGGTCCAGCAGGCTGTGGAAGGTGTTGAGCAGCCAGTTAAGCGGTCCGGAGACCCACCAGAACCAGCCGTATTGCATGACCTCTCCCCAGCCGTTGCCCCAGGCGCTGTCCATTTTCTGGAGCATCGCGTTGTGCTTGGGGCCGATGAAGACGAGGTAATTGAGAGTGAGCGGTTGGCCGGGATTGAGGGAAACCGAGGGAAGCTGGAGTCCGGCGTGGACGGCGGTCACGGTGGCCGCTCCGGCGGCGATGCTGACTTGGGTGGATTTCGCCCAGACATTGGTGATGGCGGGTTCTAGCGGGCGGATGACGGTCGCGAAGAACTGGTTGGTGACGCCGGCGAACTTCACCGGCTTCGTGCTGTCGCTCCTCATGACGGACTTCGCGGAGCTGAGCATGCCGCCCTTGAAGCCGGAGCCGTCCTTGAAATCGATGCCGCCGTTTTCGCTCCAGAAGAATCCGGTTTGCTGGCCGACTTCGGCTTGATAGAGCGGGGAGGCCTCGCCCATGAAGAGGCTCCATTGGCCGAGGTTGGTGGCGATGGCGGCCGAGTTTTCGAGTTTGAGTTCGAAATGAAGCATGTAGGTGGAGCCCGCCTTGCCGGACTCTTCCAGGGAGAACGACTTTTTCGCGATCAGCCCGGATGGCAGCTTGGCGATGAAGACGGCTTTCTTGCCGGCCACGGATTCGTCGGACTTGTAGGCGTAGGGGACGTTCTCCAAAGTTTCGTTAGCCCCTGCCAGTCCGCCGATGGGGCCGATGCCGTAACGGTTGGCTTGGACGAGTTCGTTCTTGCTGCCGACTTGGAACTGTTTCTTGAACTCGGCGAATTTGACGCCGCCACCGATGTTGGTGAGGGTGAAGGCGACGTCTTCGTTTTCGAGCACGACGGTTTCCTCCTCGGTCGGCGGCGGGGGAGCCTCGACGGTGAGTTCCGCGGTGGTGATCGTAGGCTCGCCGGTCGCGGGCGGGAGGCTCTTTTGCAGGGCTTCCTCACGGGCGCGGAGCTGCGCTTGAGCGGCGGCGTTTTTGCTGGAGTAATAGAGGTTGGCGGCGAGCAGGCCGCCGCAGAGGGCGAGGATGACCCAGGTTTTACGATCGTACATGGAGGCGTGGTGGAAAGTTAGATGTGAGGTGTTTCGCGGTGGCGCGAGCAGGAATGCTTTTCGGTGTCCGGCGCGCCGGGCGACGGAACGGGGTCATAACCGCAGCCACCCCATGGATGACAGTGGAAAATCCGACAAATTCCATGCCACGAGCCGATCAACGGGCCGTGGGCATCGACGGCTTGGAGGAAATAATTCGAGCAGCTCGGCGTGTAGCGGCAGCCCATGGCGGGGCCGGCGACGACTTTAAGCATCGGATTGAGAATCCGCTGATAGAAGCGAATCAGAAGACGGATCACGGTGCTGGCAAATCGCGAGATCAAGATTTTTGGGCGGGGCGGGGGAATAGTCCGAGCCGCTTGGCTTGCCGGACCCAGTCTTCCTCGAGCTCGGCAAAGGTCGCCTTGGAGGCACCCGGCCGGGCGATGGTGACGAGGTAGCGGCGGATTTCCACAAAATCAGGGGCGTGGGACTGGACGAGCGAGCGGAACCGGCGCCGTAGCAAACTGCGGTCGTGGGCCTTGCCGCTGCGCTTGGTGGTGATGAAGCCGGTGCGGATCGTCGTGAGCGACGGGTCAGGCAGCGTGCTTATAATAACAAACCGGCCGGCTTTCGCCTGACCGGTGGTTTTGACCCGCGCGAAATCCGCGCGTTGGGTCATGCTGCATGTCCGCGGGAGTCGCATGGCGGGGATGCTGTGGACTCCCGTGACTGCCTGAGGGCGGTGCCTCAGTTGCCGTGCTGCGTCGTGTGACGGCTGTATTGAATCTCGACACCCTTGGGAACAAGGCGCTTGCGGCCTTTTTGGCGGCGGCGGCGAATGATGTCGCGGCCGGATTTGGTGGCCATGCGGGCCCGGAAGCCGAATTGGTTTTTCCGTGTGCGCTTGGATGGCTGATAAGTGCGTTTGCTCATGGCTTGGGCCTCAAATAAAGGTTCGTAATCCGTCCGGTAGCCGGCTCGGGGCGCGCACTCTAGGTGCCGGAAGCGGCTTGTCAACCCGCCAATGGCAGGAAAATGAGATTTTTAAGCGGCTGACCGGCTCCTGCTTTAAACATGCTGATTATTAGCAGATTAGCTGATTTATCGAAATCATCGGTGGTTGCAAAACAGATGATCCCGCCCTCGTATGGATGAAATGCGCTTCGTGGTGACGATTTTTTGGGGCCTGCCGATCTTGGCGGCGGCCTACGAGCCGGTGCCGACATTCGACGCCGCGCGCGAGGTGCTGGAAATCCACTGCGTGGAATGCCACACGCCGGAGAAAGCCAAGGGTGATCTGGATTTCACAACCCGGGAGGCGATGATCCGGGGCGGGGAGTCGGGAGCTTCCCTCAAACCGGGCGCGCCGGATGCTTCGGAATTGCTCGTGCGGGTCGGACTGCCAGCCGATGACGACGAGCGGATGCCGCCGAAAAAGCACGGCGACCCGCTCGGGGCGGCGGAGATCGCCGCGCTGAAACAATGGATCGAGGCGGGCGCGCCTTGGCCGGACGGCGAGATTCTCGCGGCGAAATCGAAAACCGCGCTGCCACGCTGGGATGCTCCACCCGACCCGCAGATTGTCTCGATCGAAGCCTTTCCGAAAAACGTGGCGCTCCAAACGGCGGCGGATTTCCACCGGGTCATCGTGATCGCCCGTTTCAAGGATGCGTCCACCCACGACGTCACCAAGCAGTCGAAGCTGACGCTCGCGGATCCATCGCTGGCGGATCTGTCCGGAACCTCGCTCGTGCCGAGGAAAGACGGCGCCACGAGCTTGCGGATCGACTACCGCGGGCTGGTCACCGAGGTGCCGGTGACCGTGAAAGGCGCCGAAAAACCGCGGCCTGTCTCCTTCCAGCTCGACGTGATGCCGGTGCTGACGGCGGCGGGCTGCAACACCGGTTCTTGCCACGGCTCCGCGCGCGGGCAGGACGGCTTCCATCTGTCCCTCTACGGTTTTGATCCGAAGGGCGACCACTTCCGGCTCACGACCGAAATGGCGGGTCGCCGGATCAACCTCGCGGTGCCCGAGGAATCGTTAGTGCTCACCAAGGCCATCGGCGCGGTGCCGCACACCGGCGGGAATCTGATGAAAAAGGAGAGTCCTTTCTATCAGACGCTGGTGGAGTGGATCCGGCATGGCGCGGTGTATGACGAGGGTGAAATTCCGCATCCGACCGGCATCGAGGTGCAGCCGAAACAGCTCGTGCTCACGGGTCAGGACGTGCGGGTTCCGTTCACCGTCCGCGCGGCGTATTCGGACGGAACGGATCGCGACGTGACGACGCTCTCGACCTTTTCGAGCTCCAATGACAACTCGGTTTCGATCAAGGCCCGCGAAGGTCTCGCCGCTTCCAAGAACCGCGGCGGGGCTTTCTTGCTCGCGCGCTTCCACACCTTCACCGAGGGCTCGCAGGCCATCGTGGTTCCCGCGAATTCCTCTTACGCGCGGCCAGAGTTCCCACCGTTCAATTATATCGACACCCACGTCGCCGAGAACCTCAACAAGTTGCAAATCATCCCGTCCGACCTGGCCGGCGACGAGGCCTTCCTGCGGCGCGTGTTTCTCGACATCGTCGGCTTGCCGCCGACGCCGGCGGACCGACAGGAATTTCTAGCGGACACGCGCAAGGACAAGCGCGACCTGGTGGTGGACGAGCTTCTCGGCCGCAAGGAGTTCACCGAGATGTGGGTGATGAAATGGGCGGAGTTGATGCAAATCCGCACCTTCAACAACGGCCCGCAGCAGGTATCCTACAAGGCGGCGCTCAACTACTATCAGTGGCTTCGCGAGCGCATCGCTGGCAACGTGCCGTTCAACGTGCTCGTCAAGGAACTGCTCTCCGCAAAAGGCGGCACCTTCTCCAGTCCGGCGACGAATTTCTTCCAAATCGAACAGGACGTCCTGAAGCTAACGGAAAATGTCGCCCAGGTCTTCATGGGCACGCGCATCCAGTGCGCGCAGTGCCACAACCACCCGTTTGACCGCTGGACGATGGATGATTACTACGGGTTCGCCTCTTTTTTCGCCCAGGTGAAACGCAAGCCAGCCGAAGATCCGCGCGAGAGGGTGATTTTCGACGAGGGTGGCGAACTTAAGAATCCGGTGTCCAAACAGGACATGGTGCCGAAATTCCTCGGCGGGCCGAGGCCGGATCTTGCCGGCCAGTCGCGTCGCGAAGCCGTGGCGGGCTGGCTCGCCTCGCCGGAAAACCCGTGGTTCGCCAAAAACGTGGTCAACATCGTCTGGGCGCATTTCTACGGCGTGGGAATCGTCGATCCCGTCGATGACGTCCGGGTTTCCAACCCGCCGTCGAATCCGGAACTGCTGGACGCGCTCGCGGCGAAATTCGTGTCCTACAACTACGATTTCAAAAAGCTCGTGCGGGACATCTGCACCTCGCGGACCTACCAGCTTTCCACCCGGACGAACGAAACCAACATCGCCGACACGAGGAACTTCTCCCACGCGATGATCCGCCGGGTGCGGGCGGAAGTTTTGTTGGATTGCATCTCGCAGGTCACCGCCACGCCCAACAAGTTCAAGGGACTGCCGCTCGGCGCGCGGGCCGTGCAAATCGCCGATGGCAATACCTCGAACTATTTCCTCACTACCTTTGGCCGCGCCACGCGCGCCACCGTTTGCTCGTGCGAGGTGAAGATGGAGCCCAATCTCTCGCAGGCGCTTCACCTGCTGAACGGCGACACCACCCAGCAGCGCATCCGTCAGGGAAGACTGGTGGAGAAGCTTCTCGACGAAAAGAAGAGCCCGCCGGATATCATCGAGCAGCTCTATCTAACCGTGGTCGGCCGCCAGCCCACCGACATGGAACTTGAGAAGCTTCTCGCCGCCATCGCGGGACAAAATGATCCGGCCAAGGTGAAGGAAACTTTGGAAGATGTTTTCTGGGCGTTGCTGAATTCGAAGGAATTCATCTTCAATCATTAAGACCTGGGGGGATCGCCTCCGGCGGCGTCGATCTCGTCGTGCCGGTCCGCCCAGTCAGCTTCCCTGCAACACTTCCACCCCGCGGCCTTGCAGCTGCTCGATGAATGCCGGATCGGCAGCTTTGTCGGTGACCAGGCAGCTGAGGTCGGCGACCTGCGCGAAAAAGAAGGCGGCCTTTTGCCCCAGCTTGGAATGGTCTGCTAGGAAGACGACGTCCTCGGCATTGGCGATGACTCTCTCCTTGAACGCGGCTTGGCGGGCGTTGCTCTCGCTGACGCCGCGCTCGAGGTGGAGGCCGTTTCCCGAGAAGAACATGCGGTGGATGTTATAGCGTTGGAGGGACTTCTCCGCCGTCAGGCCGATGAATGAGCAGGATTTGGGATCAAACAGCCCGCCGGTGCAGATGAGGTCGAGGTTGGGCCGATCGGAGAGGGCGGTGAAGACGTTGAGCGCGTTGGTTAGGATCGTGAGCGGCAGGTCGGGGAGAAACTCGGTGAGGGTCAGGACGGTGGAGCTTGCATCGAGGAAAATGGTCTCGTTCGGCTGGATCCGGCTGGCTGCGAGGCGGGCGATCGCCATTTTTTCCTCGCGCCGAACCGCTTGGCGCTCGGTGAAGGGGAGTTCTTCCCGGATCCGCTCGGGACGACTCGCCCCGCCGTGGGTCCGGATTAACTCGCCGCGCGTTTCGAGGATTTCGAAATCCTTGCGGACGGTCTCATCCGTAACTCCCAGATCCGCGGCCGTCTCAATGGTGCGTAGCGACCCTGTTCCGTTGAGGAGTTCTAAAATCCGGCGTTGGCGGTCGATGGCGAGCATGATTCGTGAAAATCTTTGTTTCGTTGGGAATTTTTGGTTTTTTCGGTTGACTTGTCAATCGAATCCAACAAAAACAAAGCCACAGATGGCCGCACCGATCTCCCAATCCACGCCTCGAGCCGTTGTCGAACACCTCGTTCGGGAACAAGTTTACGCCAGCATGGGGCTTTCCCTGCCTGCCGCATCACGAGCGCCCAACGCGCTGCTCGTCAACATTTCCGCCCGCCACTGCCATTTGACGCAGGCCGCTGTCGAAGCGCTTTTCGGCCCCGGCCACCAGCTCACGCCGATGAAGGGACTCTACCAAAACGGCCAATACGCCGCCAAGGAGTCCATCACCCTCATCGGCCCGCGCAGCCGGATCATTTCCAATCTCCGCATCCTCGGTCCTTGCCGCGATCTCAACCAGGTCGAGCTCGCTTACACCGACGCGATTTCACTCGGCTTCGATATTCCCGTCGCCATGTCCGGCGCGATCAAAGGCACTCCCGGCTGCATGCTGATGGGCCCGCACGGTTATTTTCAAATGGACGAGGGCGTCATCCGCGCCCAGCCCCACGTCCACATGCATCCGGACGACGCCGCTTACTACGGCGTCAAGCACCTCGACACCATGAAGCTGAAAGTCCACGGCCCGCTCGCCATGACCTTCGACAAACTCGTGGTCCGCGTGGATCCTTCCTTTAAGCTCGAAGTCCACATCGACACCGACGAGGGCAACGCCTGCGGCCTCAAGCCCGACACTTTCTGCGAACTCACCAAGTAATCTCAATCCAATCCCACATCACCAACTAACATTATGAGCACTGCACTCGGCATGATCGAAACCAAAGGCTACGTCGGCAGCGTCGAAGCCACAGACGCAATGGCCAAAGCCGCCAACGTCGAACTTGTGAAACAAATCCAAACCGGCGGTGGCTTCCTCACCGTCCTCGTCAAAGGCGACGTCGGCAGCGTGAAAGCAGCTGTGGACGCAGGTGCCGAAGCGGCCGGTCGCGTTGGCGAACTGGTTTCCTCGCACGTCATCGCCCGGCCGCACGCCGAGCTCCTCAGCCAGTTCGGCATCGCCTGATCCTCAATTCCAAACACTCTAACTTACCACTATCATGGCCAAGCAAGCAATCGGCATCATCGAAACCAAAGGTTTCGTCGCCCTCATCGAAGCCTCTGACGCCGCCCTCAAGGCCGCCGACATCCGGATGACCGGATGGGATAAAATCGGCTCCGGCCTTGTCACCGGATTCTTCACCGGCGACGTCGCCGCAGTGAAAGCCGGCCTCGACGCCGCCGCCGCCGCTGGCTCCAAGATCGGCACCGTCACCTCGGTGCAAATCATTCCGCGTCCGCACGACGACCTGTCGAAGCTCGGGACCTGGATCGCCTGATATTTTCAGCGTTTCAGATTTTCAGTATTTCAGCTTCTATCAAGATGCTCGTCCTCGTCGCCAACCTCGGCTCGACCTCCTTCAAATACCGCCTCTTCCGCATGGATGAGAGCGGCGGCGAGGTGATTGCCAAGGGCGGCTACGAGCGGGTGACGGATCATGCCGTCGTGATTGAGGACGCCTTGGCGACACTTCAACGCGACGGAATCATCGCCAGCCCGGATGAAATCGACGCGGTCGGTTTCAAGACCGTCCTGGGCAAGGATCTCAGCGGTTGCGTGATCGCCGATCAAAAAACCATCGACGCGCTCGACGGCTTCACCGCCGTCGCCCCCGCCCACAATCCGCCTTACGCGGCCGGCATCCGGCAGTTTGAAAAAGCGCTGCCGAAGGCTCGCCTCGTCGCGCTGTTTGAAACCGCTTTTTATCAGTGGACCTCGCCGGCGTATTACAACTACGCCATTCCGCAGTCCTGGCGGGACATCGGCATCCGCCGCTATGGATTCCACGGCGCGAGCCACAAGTTCATCGCCGAGCGCTCCGCCGACCTTTGCGGCCGCGAAGACGTCGCTGAAATCGCCCGCCGACTCTATCTGGACGGCCCGCAAGCCGTTAGCGGCAAGCCGTTCCGCGTCATTTCCTGCCACCTCGGCGGGTCCAGCTCTGTCACCGGGATCCGCGATGGCGTGGCGATCGGCTCCAGCATGGGATTCTCGCCGCAAAGCGGACTGCCTCAAAACAACCGCGTCGGCGATCTGGATTCCGCCGCGATTCCTTTCGCCATGCGCACGCTCGGCATCTCGCTCGACGAGGCCGAACGCCAGCTCACCAAAGAATCCGGGCTGCTCGGATTGTCAGGTGTTTCTAACGATGCGCGCGACATCGAAGCCGCCGCTGTCCAGGGGAACGCCGCCGCCCAACTCTCCATTGATGCCAACGTGCATTCGATCCGCCACTGGATCGGAGCCTTCCTCGTCGATCTCGGCGGACTCGACGCCCTCGTTTTCACCGCAGGCATCGGCGAAAACGGCGCGGGTTCCCGTGCCGCGGTTTGCAAGAATCTTGAAGCGTTCGGCATCCATCTCGATCCCGTGAAAAACGCTGCCTGTCGCGCCACCGAGGCCGTCATCAGCACCGACGATTCACCCGTGAAAATCATCGTCATCCCCGCGAACGAGGAACTCGTCCTCGCCCGCGAAGTCTATCGCAAGCTTTCCTAGTTCTCATTCTCACCTCTCACAACTCACACCAAACTAATACTACCATGGCCAAACAAGCAGTTGGACTCCTCGAAACCCGCGGCCTCGCCTGTCTCGTCGTCGGCGTTGACGCGATGCTCAAATCCGCAAACGTCGAACTCGTCGGACCGATGAAACAAGTCGGCAGCGCCCTTTGCAACGCCGTCGTCTCCGGCGACGTCGCCGCTGTCAAAGCAGCGCTCGATGCCGGTGCCGCCGCCGCTTCCGAGTCCGGTGAAGTCGTCAGCGCCCACGTCATCGCCCGTCCGGACGATGCGATCGACGGCGTCCTTCCGAAGGATGCAAGTGCGGCCGCACGCGCTCCACGCAAGTAATTCAATCCCGCCGCGCCCGCGGTCCTAACCGATCTCGGGCGCGGTCTCCCTCAATCCCAGATGTTTCTCGCAGAAGTCATCGGACAAGTCGTATCGACGAAAAAAGACGAGCTCATGGTCGGAAGGAAACTTCTCCTGCTTCGTCCCAAGCTCGTTGACGACAAGGATCCGTCCAAGTTCAAGGACGGCCAGAACACCATTGTCGCGATCGACACGGTGGGTGCCGGTGAGGGCGAACTCGTCCTTTTCTGCCAGGGCAGCTCGGCTCGCGCCGCGCAGGGCTTGAAGCTCATCCCGGTGGATGCCGCCATCGTCGCGATCATCGACCGCGTCGAAGTCCTCGGCAAAACCGTTTACAAAGGCGGTTAGTTCCATCTGTCTGACTAACCAACCGGGCCTCGCGCCGTTTTTTAAATTTCAATTTCCCGCATGAAAACTCTCGATCCAGAAACACTTCGCTCCGTCGTAGAATCTGTCATTTCCCGTCTCGCGACCACCGGTGTCCAGACCGCGCCGGCACCTGCTGCCGCCAAGTCATCCTCCTGCGGCTGCGGTTGCAGCGGCGAAGCCGGCCAACGCGGGGTTTTCACCTGCGTTGACAAGGCCGCCCACGCCGCCACCGACGCCCATCTCCAGTTGAAAAAACTCGGAGTCGCCGGCCGCGCCAAAGTGATCGAAATCGTCAAGGGACTCGCCGTGGCGAACGCCGAGCCATGGGGCAAGTTCGAGATGGAGGAGACCAAAATCGGCCGTCTAGACCACAAGATCGCCAAGCTCCAGATCACCAAGAACGTCCCCGGCACCGAGTGGCTCCAGCCCTACGCGATGAGCGGCGACGGCGGCATCACCCTCGAGGAATACGCCCCCTTCGGCGTGATCGGCGCGATTCTACCAGTCACTCACTCGGTTCCCACTCTCACCGGCAACGTCATCAACATGGTGGCCGCCGGGAATTCCATCGTTTTCAATCCGCATCCCGGTGGTGCCCGCAGCGCCGCCATGGCCGTGCGCGCTTATAACGAAGCGATCTTCCGCGAAATCGGAATTGATAACATCATCACCACCATCGAGTCGCCAAGCATCGAGTCCTTCGACCTGCTCTGCAAGAACCCGCTGGTCAATCTGCTAGCCATCACCGGCGGCCCGGCGGTCGTCAACGCGGCGATGAAATCCGGCAAGCGCGCGATCTGCGCCGGCCCGGGAAATCCCGTGGTTGTCGTCGATGCCACCGCCGACCTTGCCCGCGCGGCCCGCAACGTCATCGAAGGCGGCGCGTTCGATAACAACTTGCTCTGCATCGGAGAAAAAGTGGTCTTCGTCGTCGGCTCCGTCTTCAATAAATTCTGCGAGGAACTCACGAAAGCCGGCGCCGCCCGCCTCAACTCACAGGAGCTCGAACGCCTCACCGCCGCGGCGTTCACCTTCAAGCCCGGCGAAGGTGGCGGTTGCTCGCATGCTTCCGTCAACCGCGCTCTCGTCGGTGCCGATCCAAGCGTCCTCGCCCAGCACGCCGGAGCTAACATCCCGGCCGGAACCCAGCTTCTCTTCGCGGAGACCGACGCCGACCATCCGTTCGTCCAGGAAGAGCAAATGATGCCGATGATGCCGATCGTTTCGGTGCCGGACTTTGAAACCGGCGTCCGCGAAGCCAAGCGCGCCGAGCACAACTACCGCCACTCCGCCATCATCCACACCAAGGACGTCGATCACATGACCTACATGGCCAAGGAAATGGACACCACCATCTTCGTCAAGAACGGCGCGTCCGTCGCCGGCCTCGGCCTCGGCGGCGAGGGCTATCTATCCTACTCCATCGCCACCACGACGGGCGAGGGGATCACCACTCCCAAGACCTTCACCCGCGTCCGCCGCTGCGTGCTGGTGGAAAACCTCCGCATCATCTAACCTGATGTTCCTCGCTCAAGTCGTCGGCCACGCGGTCAGCAGTCATTCCCATCCTTCACTCAAAGGACACAAGATGATGCTGTGCCAGGCCCTCGACCCCGAGTTAGGACTCATCGGTGCGCCGATGATCGCCATCGACCTGTTCGGAGCCGGCCTTCATTCGAAGGTCATGGTTTCCACCGACGGTCTCGGCGCCCGCCACATCGTCCACGACGACAATTCTCCCATCCGAAATTTCATCCAAGGCATCGTTGATTGAATATCCATCATGCGTGTAGCCCAAGTCATCGGTCGAGTGACCCTGAATGTCCAAGATCCCTCCTTCAAAGGCGGTCGATGGCTCATGGTCAATCCGCTGGACGCAGGGCAGTTCAACGACGCCTGCACAAACGCGCCGGCCCTAACCAACCAGTCCACGCTGGTCGCCTATGACAACATGGGTGCCGGGGACGGCGACATCGTCGGCATCGTCGAAGGTGCCGAAGCCACCGCTCCTTTTGATTTCCCTATTCCCATCGACGCCATCACCGTCGCGATTTTTGACTCACTTTCCTACGAACCACCCGTTACCGATTCCTAACCGCCGAACTACATGAGCAACAAAGTCTTCACCGCCGCTGATATCGAAGCCCACCTGAAATCCGGTAAAACCGCTGCCGATCTTCCGAAAGGCTCGGTTCTCACGCCATCCGCCAAGGACGTCCTCCGCGATGGCATCGGTCCGGTCCGTGCCGGCGGCCAGTCCAGCGCACCGGCCGCGCCCGCCGCTTACGCCGAGCCGATCCTCCCTAACTACGAATTCCATTGGACTCCCGGCAAGGATCCGAAGACCCCTGCTGAAATCCACGCATTCTTCCATTCACCGGCGATTGTTGAGCTCAAGCAGCGGATGGTGGACATCGGAAAGCGCATGTGGGACCGCGAATACACCGACGGCAATGGCGGTAACCTAACGATCCGCGTCGGCGACAACCTCGTGCTCTGCACTCCGACTCTCGTTTCCAAAGGATTCATGACGCTTGAGCAAATGTGCCTCGTGGACATGGAAGGCGTGCAACTCGCCGGCAAATACAAGCGCACCTCCGAGTGCATGACCCACCTCGCGATCATGAAGCGCCAGCCCAAGGCCAAGGCCTGCTGCCACGCCCACCCGCCGCACGGCACCGCCTTCGCCGTCGCCGGCGTCCAGCCGCCGACCTGCATGATTCCCGAGGCGGAAGTGTTCCTCGGCCAGATCGGCCTGTCCAAATATGAAACCCCCGGCACGCCTGCGAACGCAGTGGCTGTTGGAGATGCCGCCGTCGATCACATGGCCGTTCTGATGGTCAACCACGGGGTCATCACCTGGGGCAAGGACATCGAGGATTCCTACTGGAAGATGGAAAACGTCGAGTCCTATTGCAAAACCATCTGGGTTGCCTCGCAGCTCAATGGCGGCAAACTTCTCACCATCACCGGTGGCCAGGCCCAGGAACTCATCGCGCTCCGCAAGGTGCTCGGCATGGAAGACAAGCGCGCCAACTGGAAGGAATGCCAGCTCTGCGACAACGCGGAATTCAGCCCCGGCACCGTCTGCCAGATTCCTGACAAGTCCGCCCCGTCCGGCGGCGGCAAGCTCGATCCGGAAGCCGAGAAGCTCGTGCAAATGCTCACCGAGCAGATCCTAGCCGCGGTCAAATAACAAACAGCTAGCTCCCTCGCATTTATCTCCATGAAAACTCCCATTACAGTCTCCATCACCGGCGCGGCTGGCCAGATCGGCTACGCGCTTCTTTTCCGCATCGCTTCCGGCTTCGTCTTCGGTCCGGACCAACCGGTCAATCTCCGCCTGATCGAAATCGAGCCCGGCATGGCCGCGCTTCAGGGCGTCATCATGGAGCTCGATGACTGCGCGTTCCCGCTGCTCAACGAAGTCGTCGGCACCTCGGATCTCAACGAAGGATTCAAAGGTACCAACTGGGCGCTGCTCGTCGGCTCGGTGCCGCGCAAGGCCGGGATGGAACGCGCCGACCTACTGGGCATCAATGGCAAGATTTTCACCGGCCAGGGCAAAGCGATTGCGAGAAACGCCGCCAAGGACGTCCGCGTGTTAGTTGTTGGGAATCCCTGCAACACCAACGCGCTCATCGCCATGAACAACGCCGAGGGCGTGCCCAAGGACCGCTTCTTCGCGATGACCCGGCTCGATGAAAACCGCGCCAAAAGCCAGCTCGCCAAGAAGGCCAGCGTCCATCAGTCCAAGGTCACCAACCTCTGCATCTGGGGCAACCACTCGGCCACCCAGTATCCGGATTTCACCAATGCCAAGATCAACGGCCGTCCCGTCACCGACGTGATTTCCCACGTCGCATGGCTCAAGGGCGACTTCATCAGCACCGTCCAACAGCGCGGTGCCGCCATCATCAAGGCCCGCGGCGCATCCTCCGCCGCTTCCGCCGCGAACGCCGCGCTCGACACGGTGAAAAGCCTCATCACCCCGACTCCGGCCGGTGACTGGCATTCCGTCGCTGTCTGCTCGGACGGTTCTTACGGCATCGAAAAAGGCCTCATCGCCTCGATGCCGATCCGCACGATCGAGAACGGCAAGTGGGAAGTCGTCCAAGGCCTGCCGATCGACGCCTTCAGTCTGGAGAAAATCGACCTCACCATCAGCGAACTCAAGGAAGAGCGCGACGCGGTGAAGCATCTGATTCCCGGCTAAGCCAACTCGGTTAGTCTTTTGCAAAATGCCTGCTGCCCGATTGGGCGGCAGGCATTTTTTTTGTTCAGCGGGTGCCTTCGTAAATGGTGACAACGCCGAGGGTGACCGGCGTGAAGTCGGTTTTCCCGAAGCCGCAGGTTTCCAGCAAGTCGGTCATCGCCTTGCCGGAGGGAAATTGTTCGATGGAGCCGCCGAGGTATTCGTAGGCGTCCTTCTGGCCGGTTAGCCAGCCGGCCATGTGCGGCAGGACGTGGTGGAGATACCAGCGGTAAGGGCCGCGCAGGATACCGTCGGGCAGGGAGAAATCCAGGATGACGAGGCGGCCGCCGGGCTTGAGGACACGTTGCATTTCGCGCAGCGCTGCCGGATAGTCGGCCATGTTGCGCAGGCCGAAGGCGACGGTGACGACATCAAATTCCGCGTCTTTAAAAGGGAGCTTCAACGCGTCGGCAACGATGGTTTTGGCGATGCCGCGGCTGGCGGCGTGGGCAAGCATCTCCGCGCAGAAGTCGGAGGCGATGACTTCGCACTGCGGGCATTCGTCCTGGATTTCCAAGGCGAGGTCGCCGGTGCCGCTGGCGACGTCGAGCAGGCGCGCCGGCTTCCATTTCCGGATGCGGGCGGTGACGACCTTGCGCCACCAGATGTCCATGCCGCAGCTCAGGACGTGGTTGGTTAGCACGTAGCGATCGGCGATTCTCGCGAAGGCATCATGGACGTAAACGGCATCGGGCATGCGGGATGGGTAAACCGGATGGAATTTCGAACAAGCGCGAATTACGCTCCGATGGGGTGCCAGGTGGTTTTGGCTTCGAGGTGGTCGCGGATTTCGTAGAGGCCCTGGGCGTTTTCGGCGAACCAGTCGGTGGAGATTTCCGCGGGGATGAGCTTGAGACGTTTGACGCTGTCGGCGGCTCCGGTCTGGAGGATTTTGCGTTCCTCCAAGTTCGCGACGGCGGCGAGTCCTCGCAAGTGCGCGTGGGTGGCGAAGGTGGGGATGAGCTCGTCGCGCCGGCCGGTGAGGAGATTGACGACTCCACCGGGGAGGTCGCTGGTGGCGAGCATTTCGCCTAGCAGGATCGACGGATAGGGCTGGGTGGTGGTGGCGAGCGCAACGACGGTATTGCCGCTGGTGATGGCGGGCAGGACGAGCGAGAGCAGTCCTAGCAGCGGCGCTTCGTCCGGCGCGATCACGCCGATGATACCCATTGGCTCGGTGACGGTGAAATTGAAATGCGAGGAGGCGACCGGGTTCACGCTGCCGAGCAGGGCTTGGTATTTGTCCGTCCAGCCGGCGTAATGGACGGTGCGCTCGATGCTGGCGCGGACCTCGCGCTCGGCGCCTTTCTTGGGAATGCCGGCAATTGATAAAGCTTCCGACATTTCCGCGGCGCGGGCCTCCAACATTTCGGCGAGGCGATAGAGGATCTGGCCGCGGTTGTAGGCGTTGCGCGCGGCCCAGCCGGGACCGGCCTTGGCGGCGGCTTCCACGGCGTTGCGCAAATCCTTGCGGCTGCAGAGCGGGATGTTCGCGAAGAACACGCCGCCGGCGTCGGTGAGCGGATAGACGCGTCCGCTCTCCGAGCGGATGAAGGCTCCGCCGACGTGGCACTTGGGGGTTTTGGTGATTTTGAGCATGGGTATTATAGGTCCTATAGGTCTTATACGACCTATATCAGATTTGCATAGTCGAGCAGTCCTTGTTTTCCTCCTTCCCGGCCGAAGCCGGATTCCTTGTAGCCGCCGAAGGGCGAGGCGGGGTCGAATTTGTTGAAGGAGTTCGCCCAGACGACGCCGGCCTTGAGTTCGGTGGACATCTTCAGGATGCGCGAGCCCTTGTCCGTCCATACGCCGGCGCTGAGGCCGTAGCGGGTGTTGTTGGCTTTTTCGACGGCTTCCTCCGGCGTGCGGAAGGTAAGGATGGAAAGCACCGGGCCGAAGATTTCATCGCGGGCGATGCGGTGGCTCATGGCGACGTTAGAGAAGAGGGTGGGAGGGAAGTAGAAGCCTTTTTCCGGAAGCTTGCAGGCGGGCTGGTAGAGATCCGCGCCCTCGGCGACTCCGCAGGCGACGAGCTCGCGGATCCGGTCGAGTTGGGCTTGCGAATTGATCGCTCCGACGTCGGTGTTCTTGTCGAGCGGGTCGCCGGTGCGGAGGGATTTGAGGCGGACCTTGAGCTTGGATAGAACTTCTTCCGCGATGGATTCCTGGACGAGCAGGCGCGAGCCGGCGCAGCAAACGTGGCCTTGGTTGAAAAAGATGCCGTTGATGATGCCTTCGACGGCTTGGTCGAGAGGTGCGTCTTCGAAGACGATGTTAGCGGCCTTGCCGCCGAGTTCGAGGGTGAGGCGCTTGCCGGTGCCTGCGAGCGCGCGTTGGATGGATTTCCCGACTTCGGTCGAGCCGGTGAACGCGATTTTCGCGGCCAGCGGGTGATTGACCACGGCGGCTCCGGTTTCGCCCGCGCCGGTGACGATGTTGACGACGCCCGGCGGCAGTCCGGCGTCTTGTAAAATGGAGGCGAATTTGAGCGCGGTGATCGAGGTGGTTTCAGCGGGTTTGAGAACGACGGTGTTTCCCGTGGCGAGGGCGGGGGCGAGTTTCCACGCGAGCATGAGCAGCGGGAAATTCCACGGAATGATCTGGCCGACCACACCGAGCGGCGCGAGCGTGCGGCCGGGGGTGACGTAGTTGAGCTTGTCCGCCCAGCCGGCGTGATAGAAGAAATGCGCGGCGGCCATCGGCACGTCGAAGTCACGGGATTCCGTGATAGGCTTTCCGCCGTCGAGCGTTTCCGCCACGGCGAACTCGCGGGCGCGGTCCTGCAGCAGGCGGGCGATGCGGAAGAGGTATTTCGCGCGCTCGGTGCCGGGGAGTTTGCTCCAGGAAACAAACGCGGTGGCGGCTGCCTGATAAGCTGCGTCGACATCGGCGGCTCCGGCGAGGGCGATTTCCGAGAGCTTCTCCTCGTTGCGCGGGCTGATGGAGTCGAAATATTTGCGGGTCTTGGGCGCGACGAACTTGCCGTTGATGAACAAGCCGTAGCGCGGCTCGATGAAGGCCGGCGCGGATTCCGGCGCGGGATCGTATTCCCAGAGGTCGCCGAAGAGCAGTTCTCTGGCGGCGGGGCGGGTGGATTTCTTGGCGGGCATGAAATTGATAGGTCGTATGGGTCTTATAAGACGTATTTCTAATAGGCTGACGAGGATTCGCTGAAGGTGTAAGGAGCTTGATAGGCACCGGTCTTTTCCTTCACAAGCTGGCGGACGAGCTCGTTGAGCAGGGCGGAGGCTCCGAAGCGGTATCGGGTGTTAGTCAGCCAGGCGTCGCCGAGGGTTTCCTTGACGGCGACGAGGAAGTGCAGCGCCTGTTTGGCGGTGCGGATGCCGCCGGCGGGTTTCATGCCGATCTCGATGCCGGTGGCGAGGAAGTGGTCGCGGATGGCTTCGAGCATGACCTGGTTGTTGCCGAGCGTGGCGTTGGTGGAGGTTTTGCCGGTGGAGGTTTTGATGAAAT
>CAMCCX010000011.1 GCA_945873305.1 Akkermansia muciniphila | reverse complement strand
ATGACTTCGACCGGCGTGCCGTTTTCCAATGTAGGGCGGAACCTGCGCCAGATCGGGAGTTCGCCTGTTTGCTGGGCGTGGGTGGCGGTGGTATTGGGAATCGAGGCGCTGGTGATGGCCGTGGGCGGGCCGGACCGAGAGCCGGCTTGGTCGTGGTTTCAAACGCTGGGTTTGAGCCGTGAGGGCGTCTTCTCAGGCAAGATCTGGCAGGTTTTCAGTTACGGCTTCTTGCATGGCAGCTGGTGGCATGCCGGGGTGAACGCGATGTTCGTCCTGCTGGTCGGATCGAGGATCGAGCACTCGGCGGGGCGGGCGGCCATCGCGAAAGCCGTGATCTTCGGCGTCATCGGCGGCGGGATCGGTCACCTGGTTTTAGCGCCGGGAGGAAGCGGCGCTCCTTTGTTGGTCGGTCTATCAGGTGGTTGTCTGGGGCTGCTGCTGCTGTTGACCACGCTGTCGCCGCAGTCGCGGATGATGCCGCTTCCGGTCTCGGGAAAAAGTCTTGGCATCGGAATCCTGTCGGCGGAGTTGATCCTCGCCTTGATCGATCCCGCCGCGGAGCTGCCGGGCTTGTCAAAGCTGGGAGAAATTCTCGCCCGGCACAGGCTGGGCGGCTGGTTTCAAATCGGTCATGCCTGCCACTTCGGCGGCGGCCTGGCAGGGTGGATTTTCGGCCGCTGGTTGCTGCGCCCCCGGATCACGCTGAAACGCCTCCGCCGCGACAGGGAGCGGCGAGAGGCGAAGGAATCCCGGCGGATGTGACCGGCTCAGAGAGGCTCGGTCGCTTCGGGCTCGGCCTGCCGGTTTCCCCGCGAGGATGACCGGTTTTGCCGGCCGTTGCTAGGCGGCGCGGCGGGCTGCGCATGTTCGCGATTTCCTCCCCGCGAGAATGACGGGCTCGGGCGTGGACTGCTCCGCTGCACATCGGGCTGCGCCAAGGGGCGGATTTCCCTGTGGGTCTCGGGCTCCGGCTGTGACCGGGTGTTATATTGGGGGTCCTGCGGCGCGCGGCGCGACTCCTGGATTGGTGCCCGTTGGATTTCGGTCACCGGAGTGTTGTAGCCCGACGGAATGCGCGGGCTGCTTTCCTGACGGGTGCGCGACGGTGTGCTGGATCGCGGGGCTGGCTCGTTTTGATATCCCGACTCGCGGTTACGGTCGAAGGAAGGGGAGCCGTAAGGGCGGCTGCCGGTGCTGGGGCGGGTGTTGTAATCTTGCCTGTGATATCCGCCTTGCGCCGGACGCTGCTGTTGATAGCTGCCGCTGTAAGCCGGCTGCTGGCGGACTTGTCGCGCCCATTGGTAGCTGGAGGTCCGGTAAGCGGACTCGCGGTTGCGGTAGTTGACCACCGTCACGTTAGAGACCCGGCTTGGCGGGCGGCAGTAGCCGCTTCCCGGACGCCAGCCGTAAGGATGCGGCACGCCGTAAACGACCGGCGGTCGATAGCCGACGGGGTAGTAGCCGTAAAGATACGGATCGTAGTAGGCGCGGCGGCGGTAGTCGTAGTAGCTATAACAAGTCGGGTCGTAGCCCCAGCGCGGGTCGCCCGTGCTGACGAAGACGGAGGAGGAAAACGAGCTGCCTCCGTAGCCGTAGCCTTGTCCGTAGCCGGAACTGTAAGATCCGCCGACGGAGGTGGATGAGTAATAAGGATCGTAAGCGCAGGAGGTGAAACCCAGGGCGACCACAGCTCCCACTGCGGCACCGGCCAATCGACGAAGGTTTTTCTTCATGCGCCTACGACAGCACAGCCAGGCGTTCTATTCGAACGGATTTCGCGCGAATTTTCAGCCTCGGCCTCCCGTGGGTTGACAGCACCGGGGTTTCTTCCGTTTCTTGGCTTACGCAAATCTTATGGAACTTTCAAACGCACCGATTCTTGTCACCGGAGGAGCCGGCTACATTGGCTCCCACACCGTCCGCCTGCTGGCGGGCCAAGGCCGGAAAATCGTCGTCCTCGACAATCTCGTTTTCGGCCATGACCAGGCGATCATCGATCCGGAAGTGGAACTGGTGGTCGGCGAGGTCGGCGACCAGGAGCTGGTGCGCTCGCTTTTCACCAAGCACCAGTTTGGTGCCGTGATCCATTTCGCGGCCTACGCCTACGTCGGCGAATCGGTGACCAATCCGCTGAAATATTACCAAAACAACACCGCCGAGCCCATCAAGCTGCTGCAGGTGATGCAGGAGGCCGGCTGCAAGGTCTTCGTTTTCTCCTCCACTTGCGCGACTTACGGGGTGCCCGACAAGTTGCCGATCACCGAGGCGAACTCGCAAAAGCCGATCAATCCCTACGGAATGAGCAAGCTGATGGTGGAGCACATCCTCGCCGACTGCGGCGCCGCATGGGGCCTGCGCAGCGCCTGCCTGCGTTATTTCAACGCCAGCGGCTGCTCGCCCGACGGAAAAATCGGTGAAGATCATAACCCGGAAACCCACCTCATTCCCCGTGTGATGATGGCGGTGACCGGCGAAATCGACCACCTCGAAGTCTTCGGCACCGATTACGACACGCCGGATGGCACCTGCATCCGCGATTACATTCACGTCGAGGATCTGGCCGACGCCCACGCCCGCGCGCTCGACCATTTGGCCGCCGGTGGTGCATCCGTCCGTTGCAATCTCGGCACCGGAGTCGGTGTCTCGGTGAAAGAAATCATTTCCGCCGTCGAGGAAATCACCGGCAAGTCCGTCCCGGTCAAATACGGCCCCCGGCGCGAGGGCGACCCCGCCTCTTTGGTCGCCGATCCCGCTCTCGCCAAGGAACTGCTCGGCTGGGTCGCCAGCCGCAAGGATATCCGCGACATGGTCGGTCCCGCCTGGCTCTGGACCTCCGGTCCACGGCACGGCAGATACCCGCCAAACCGGCAGTGAGAGTAACCGCGATGTAATGACATTTCCACTTGCGACGCCCGACAAAGGCAGCCACTTTTCCCCAACCCCGAAGCTAAACCCATGCACTCAGCAGATTTGAAAATTGGTCCCCGGCGGCGCAGCCACGCCTTCACTCTGGTGGAAATGCTCGTCGTGATCGCCATCATGTCCATTTTGATGACCGCCGGAGCCATCGGCCTCGGCGGCATGGGCGGCAAAGGCGTGACCAGCGGCGTGGCTTCGGCCGAGTCGTTGTTTGACGAGGCTAGGTCGACGGCCGTTGGATCGGGCGTCCGGGCTTGTGTATTGGTCGCCAAGGATCTTACAAACAACAAGTCCGACAATCTCAAACGAATTGTCGTAGCGACCGAAGAGATCGAAACCGATCGGACCAAGACCAATTTCGGACAGGCGAAGAGCCCGAACGCAGAGGAGCCAAACTGGGTGATTTCGAGTCGGGGAACTCTCCTTCCAGATCAGGTATTCTTTAGTCAGGTGTTGAGCGAGGCAAACCGAGGCTCCAACAGCGGACCTCTCAAGTCGGTGCAAAAAAGTAAAATCAAGGGCGCGCAAGGTGTGAATGGCGCACCGGCGTCAGCGGCAAAGGCGGCCTATGATGGGGAATACTTCATTTATGAGTTCAATTCCCAAGGAATTGCCAAATCTCCGGGAGCGGCTTTCATTCTTGGAAACGGTGTTAGGCCGTTGACCAAGCCCACTGACAAACCAAAGCCCGTCGCTTCTGCAAAGCGTGATTTCGGTGGCTTCATGGTTTGGAAAAACGGTCGAACCTCAACTTTCCGTAGTCCTGACCAGATGAAGGGAATCGATAGCGTTAACAACGGATTCTGACCCATGAAAACCCATTACAATTCCCGCCACAGCGGCTTTACTCTTCTTGAGACGGTCATCGCCATCGGCGTCCTGGCCGTGCTGCTCACCGGCTTCATGGTGGTGTTCGCACCGGCCGCCGACGGCATCCGCAAGTCCATCAACGTCCAGCAGGCCGACCGTATGGCGTCCGCGCTGGAACAGGAACTGGTGACCCTGCGTAACAAGGATTTCACGACCGGGTTCAACAAGGCGTTCAAGTGGATCGAGAGTAAGGGCAATGCAACGGACGCGCTGCTGGTTTACCAATACAGGGGCAAGATTTCGGGAAGCCTGCGGGCGGATAACACCCCGGAACCGGAACCATCACTGAAGGATAAACTGCCGGGCAAGGACTACGTGGTGGTTCCCATGGTTCGCCGCCGGAGCGACGCCAATCTGGCCAAGGATCTGGAAGCGGTGGAAGGTGCGGTCTATCTGGTGAAATGCACCCAACTGATCTTCAGTGGAGGTCAGCTTATCACTGGAACCGCGGGCTCGATCAAAGACCCGAAGACGGGTACCGCGGTGGCCTCGGCGGATCTTTATCCTGAAGCCGTCATCGCGTTCTCTGCGGAATTTCACATGCTGCCCGCAAAAACGGCGGCCTACATTTCCGGAAGCGAGTTTACCAAGAAATTCAACGCCGCCAAAAACCCCGTCTTCACCCGCAACCTCGCAGTGCGCCGTTAACTTTCCAATTCAAACCCATTCATGAACACTCAACGGACTTCCGCTACCAAACGTGGCTTTACCCTGATGGAGTTGATGGTGGCCATGGCCGTCACCACGATTATCGTGACGGTTCTGGTCTCCATCACCTCGATCGCGCTCGACACTTGGAACCGCAGCCGCTCGGAGCTCCGCGCATCCCGCCAGGCGAAGTCGATGATCGATGTGATGGCGCGTGATTTCGAAGCGCTCGTGACGCGTCGTGGCAACACGAATGAATGGCTCTCGGCCGTTACCGATACTTCCGAAGCAAAAAGCACCTCCATGGAGAGCACCAACGCTTCCAAATTGATTTTCTTCACCGCCGCGACCGACCGTTACAACGGCGAGATCGGCAAGACAGCGGATCTGGGTGGGGATGTTTCCTGCGTCGCCTATGGGCTGAAATACAAGGATCCGATCGACTCGGGGAGTTCTGGATTTGAGACTTTCGTGCTGAACCGCTTGCTCGTGAATCCTGACGAGACATTCAACAAGCTGCTCGGAAAAACAAATGTGGTCGATGAGTTGCCGAAGTGCACCGTAAAGCTCGATGAGCCTACCAACTTCGTCTGTGAAAACATTTACCAGTTCACGATCACTTTTCATGTTCAGGTAAGCCAAACTTCAACCAGCACTCCTCCGGTGACCACCCTCGTCAACGTGCCGTTGAAGCTCGGGAAAACCAATGCGGGTCAGACGACCAATTCATTCAAGATCAAAGGCACGGGTATCGAGAGCGGTTATGCGGGCGGCACAGTCAGCCCCGATGAACTGAAGGGTGGTCGGATTACCGCAATGGAGATCTCAGCGACTGTGATCTCGGATTTCGGCGTCGATCAGCTCAAGAGGCGTAAATTCAGCGGCTCCCAGCAGGCCGAGTTTCTCGCGAAGAATTCTTACCAGTACACCAAGCTGGTCCAAATCCCGACTATGTAAGTCGGGTTTCCGCCCATAAAGGGCGGTGACGAGAAGAAAGGGCGGACTGAAGTCCTGGACGTTTTTGGCCATTCAAAACTCCCATTGCACTCGGAGAAGGATTCTGCTTAAGATCCAAGGGTGAATTCAGATGGAAGAATCCTTGTGGATGAGATCTCGTCGCCGGGGCGGATCGCTTTCGTGGGAGGTTTTGAACCCCGGCGCTGTGGGATCGCCACTTTTACGCATGATCTTTGTGAGGCGGTGGCGGAAGCCGCGCCGCTGGCCCAGTGCTTCGCCGGAGCTCTCAACGACCGGTCGGACGGCTACAAATATCCGCCGCGGGTGCGGTTTGAAATTCTGGAAAGCGATCTGGACTCCTACCGGCGCGCGGCGGACTTCCTGAACTTCAACAACGCCGAGGTGCTCTGCGTGCAGCACGAGTTCGGCATCTACGGCGGGCCGGCGGGCAGCCATGTGCTGGCCATGCTCAAGGAAGTGCGAATGCCGGTAGTCACGACCCTGCACACGGTCCTCCAGCGGCCCGATCCCGCCCAGCGGCAGGTGATGGAGGAGTTGGTGCGGCGCAGTGAGCGGTTGGTGGTGATGGCCCGCAAGGGCGCGGAAATTTTACAGGAAACCTACGGCGTCGCCGCCTCGAAGGTGGACGTCATCCCTCACGGCATCCCGGATGTCCCCTTCGCGGATCCGGATTTTTACAAAGCCCGCTTCGGGGTGGAGGGATGCAGAGTGCTGCTGACCTTCGGGCTGCTAGGGCCGGGCAAGGGGATCGAGCATGCGATCGGCGCGCTGCCCGAAATCGTCCGGCGGCATCCGGATGCGGTCTATCTGATCTTGGGCGCCACCCATCCGCATTTGGTGGCGCGGGAAGGGGAGAGCTACCGGCTGGGTCTGGAGCGCCTGGCGGAAAACCTCGGTGTCAGGGAGCACGTGGTGTTTTACAACCGCTTCGTTTCGGACGAAGAGCTCGCCGAGTTCATCGGCGCGGCGGACATCTATCTGACGCCGTACCTCAATGAGGCGCAAATCACCTCCGGCACGCTGGCATACGTGTTCGGGGCGGGGAACGCGGTGGTCTCCACGCCGTATTGGCACGCGCAGGAATTGCTCGCGGAGGGGCGGGGCATCTTGGTGCCGTTCCGTGATCCGCAGGCCATCGCCGCGGGCGTATGCGAATTTCTCGACGGTCCGGAGCGGTTGGCCCGGACCCGTCGCGAAGCCTATCAGTTCGGCCGGGAGACGATTTGGCCGGCGGTGGCGAGGAGCTATCTGGAATCCTTCCGGCAGGCGCGCGCGGCTCATAACGCCGCGCCGCGCACCACGGTCGGTGGCTGGAAACTCGGCCGCCGCTCGTATGATCTGCCGCCGCTGCGGCTCGACCACATCATGCGGATGAGCGATGGCACCGGCATTTTCCAGCACGCCACCTTCACGGTCCCTAACTTCCACGAAGGCTACTGCACCGATGACAACGCGCGGGCGTTCATCCTCTGCAACCTGTTGGAGGAGCCCGGGCGTCTCGATCATCTGGCGACAAGCTACCTCGCCTTCCTCGCGGCGGCGCTGAACCACGAGACCGGACGCTTTCGTAATTTCATGAGCCACGGGCGGGAATGGCTCGAACCCGCGGGCAGCGAGGACAGTCACGGCCGCGCGCTGTGGGCGCTGGGCGTCGGTGCGGGCCGCTCGCGCAACGAGGGCCACCGGCGTTTGTGCGTGCAGCTGTTTGATCGCGGTCTGCCGGTGGTGGAATCGTTCAATTCGCCGCGGGCGTGGGCTTTCACGCTGTTGGGGGTTCATGAGCTTTTAGGAAGCAATGGCGACGACGCCAAGGCCGGTGACGCCTGCGAGATCCTCACGGGCAAGTTAGTGACGCTCTGGCACAACTGCGCCACCGAAGACTGGCAGTGGTTCGAGACCCGCGCGACTTACGACAACGCGCGCCTTTCCCAAGCACTGATGCTCAGCGGCAAGGCGACGGCGGGCGAGGCCTTGGAAATAGGCCTCAAATCGCTGCGCTGGCTCGTTTCGATGCAGAAGACGCAGGCCGGGAATTTCCGCCCGATCGGCAGTAACGGGTTTCATGAAAAGGACGGCGCCCGCGCCGACTTCGACCAGCAGCCGGTGGAATCCCACGCCATGGTGGCCGCCTGCCTGGAGGCGTTCCGCATCACCCGGGATCCGTTTTGGTCGGTCGAGGCAAAGCGTGCTTTCGAATGGTTTCTCGGCCGGAATGATCTGGGGCTGCCGCTCTACGACTACGCCACCGGCGGTTGCGGCGACGGCCTGCACCATGACCGGGTCAACGCCAACCAAGGCGCGGAGTCATCCCTCGCCTTTCATCTGTCACTTGCGGAAATGAATCATTCCGAACCCATTCCATCATCCCACGCCAACTGTGCCATATGAACTCGATCCGCTTGTGCCGCCATAACATCATGATGGTCCCGGAAAGCACCCGGGTGCTGATTCGTCCGTTCATCCCGGCGGAGTCGCATCGCGTCACCGCCATTCTCGGTCGCGCGCTGGCTTTGACCGAGGAGGAAGTGGAGCAGAAACTCGAAGACGTGCACCAAGAGTTCGACTCGCGGCATTATGACATCGAGGCGCTGCTGTGGCAGCACTACTTGAAGGTGGCGGCCAGCATCTTCACCCAGCGCGAACTCTCCCGGGCGCGGCAGCTGCTGATAGGCGCGTATTTCTCCGGCGAGTACTCGCTGGAGTCCGCGGCCTTGTTCAATCCTTCCATCGTCCAGCATCCCGATCAAAGCGACCTGCAGGACGGGGCGTTGCGCTTCATCATGAGTCTGCGTGCCACGGGCGAGGGGCATATTTCTTCCATCGAATTCCGCTCCGGAGTGGTTTCCCCGGACGGTCATATCAGCTTGGATCCGATCTCCCGGTTTGTGACGCTGCCGGAAATCGTCCCCAATCCCAGCTATCGGAAAAAGAGCTTCATCCACAAGTTTCATGAAATGGGATTTTACAACGACTATGCGAACGCGGTGATGGCTCCGCTGGCGAACGAGTTCACCCGCAGCGACCTGAACAAAAGCGTGGGGACCGTGCGTCACGAGAACCAGCCGTGCACGGTGGATCTCCAGCGGACGCTCGAATGCATCCAGTGGCTGGCCGACTCGAATTATGAAATCCTCTTCTCTCCCAAGATCGGGATGAGTGAGCGCATTATTTTCCCGACCTCGTCTAACGAAAGTAACGGCATCGAGGACGCGCGCTTCGTGCGCTTTACCGAAGACGACGGCTTGATCATGTATTACGCCACCTATACCGCGTATAACGGCCGCACCATCCTTCCGCAGTTCATCGAGACTCAGGATTTCCTCCACTTCCGCGTGCTCACCCTCAATGGCAGCGCGGTGCAGAACAAAGGTATGGCGCTCTTCCCGAGGCGCATCGATGGCCGCTATGCGATGCTGTCGCGGCAGGATGACGAGAACCTTTTCATCATGTTTTCCGACAATCCCCACTTTTGGAACGAGGCCCAGATCCTGATGCGTCCCGCCGAGGTCTGGGAGTCGGTGAAAGTCGGCAACTGCGGCTCGCCGATCGAAACCGAGGCCGGCTGGCTGGTGATCACCCACGGTGTCGGGCCGATGCGCAAGTATTGCATCGGCGCGGCGCTGCTCGACCTGCACGATCCGACGAAGCTGATAGGCCGGCTCCGCGAACCCCTTCTCTCGGCGGAGGGGAACGAGCGCGAAGGCTATGTGCCCAACGTGGTCTATAGCTGCGGCTCGTTGTTGCATGATGGGAAAGTCATCCTGCCATACGCCATGAGCGACATTGCCACGGCCATCGTGAGCGTCTCGGTGAACGAAATTCTAGCGGCCTTGACGGTGAGGAAATAGGGTTCTATCCGACGCGCGGGCAGCCGCCCGGGATGCCTTGCTTCGAGAGCGTCCACTGCCAGAGTTGCAGGTCCCGCGCGCGGAAGGCTCCGGCGCAGGAGAGCAGGTAATAGCGCCACCGGCGGTGGAAGCGCTCGCCCAGCGAGGAGGCGAAGCGCGACCAAGCGGCCTCGAAATTCGCATGCCACGCCATCAGGGTTTTGTCGTAGTCCGCCCCGAAATTGTGGAGATCCTCGGTGACGAGCAGGCCGTCCATGGCGTCGCTGATATGGCTGATGGATGGCAGTTCGCCGTTGGGGAAAATGTATTTGTCGATCCATGGGTCGGTGGCGCCGCCGCGCTCGTTTTTGCCGATGGTGTGAAGCAGGAAGATGCCGTCGTCCGTGAGACACTGATGGGCCACCTGCATGAAAGTCCGGTAGTTCTTTTTCCCGACATGTTCGAACATGCCGATACTGGCGATCGCGTCGAATTTCCCGTCGATTTCGCGATAGTCCTGCAACCGGAACTCGAGTCGCGGATCCGGATGGCATTGTCTGGCGAAGGCCGCCTGTTCTTTCGAGACGGTGACCCCGACGCATTCCACGCCATGGTTTTCGGCCGCGTAAGCCATGAATCCGCCCCAGCCGCAGCCGATGTCGAGCACCCGCATGCCGGGCTTGAGACGCAGCTTCTGGCAGATCAGCTCCAGCTTGGCCTCCTGCGCCTGGTCCAGCGTGTCCGCGCTTTTCCAATAGCCGCACGTGTAAGCCATGCTCGGGCCGAGCATGGCTTGATAGAAATCATTGCCCAGGTCGTAGTGCCGCTCCCCTATCTGCCAGGCGCGCTTGGGGTTCTGGCGGTTGAATACCCGTTCGCGCAAAACGGGAAGAAGCAGGCTGAGCGGCTTTACTTCCCGATCCAGTTTCGCCCGCAGGATGTGGTCGAAAAAGCCATCCAGCTGCTCCGCGTCCCAGTCGCCGTCCATGTAGGATTCCCCCAGGCCGAGGCTGCCGCGCGAGAGGACCCGCTCCAGCACGTCCGGTGAATGGAGATGGATGTCCCATGACCGCGTGCCGTTGAGACGAATGTCGGCTTTGGCCAACAATCTATCGACCTTTCCGCGAAGGGAAGACGCGCCCGCAATGGCTGATAGATCGAGTAATGTGATGGTGTGGCTCATGGTTCTCCACACCAAGTCGGGTGGAAGGGGGGAAATCACTGGCCATGAAAAATCGCATGAACCGCCGGCTTTTTCAAGAAATCATTGGAAGCTCGACGCCGCGGTTCCCACCGCGGCAAGCGGAGCGTGCTATTCCAAGGGGTGTTCCTTGAGCAGTTCTTCGGCGATGTAAAAGCTCTGGCGCGCCTTGGTGGCGGTGCGGACCTGGGTGACCTCGGCGGTTTGAACGGCGGACGCGTTGTTGCCGAAATGGTTGCGGACGTAGGTGAGCACGGCGGCGATTTCATTGTCTTTAAGCATGCCGCCGAAGGGCGTCATCGGCACCAAGCCGTTATACTTTTTGCCGTTCAGGTCGAACGGACCCATCATGCCGTGCAGGGTGAGCTTGATGAGACGCTCCGGATCGCCGCCGACCCAAGAGCTGGCAGCGAGTGGGGGGAAAGCGGGATCAAGTCCCTTGCCGTCCGGCATGTGGCAGGTGGCGCAGTGGGCCTCGCGGAAATAGATTTCATGGCCGGCGGCGAATTGCTCCTTCTCGGTTGCGGTTAGGTGGGCGGGGACGGGTGGCAATGGGTGTTCGTCCACGGCGGTTTCCTCCACGCCTTCGAGGCGGGTCTTGGCGGTGGCGGCGGCGTTTCTGCTCCATTCGTCGAGCGGTTGTTTGGCGGCGATGTCGACGACTTTCCTGGCGGCGGCGTTGTTCATCCACGACGCGGCGATGATGGCTTCGAGGCGCACGCGGCCGTGGGAATCCGCGGCGGCTTTTTCGAGCAGCGCGGCGTGTTCGGCGACGGCGTGGGTGTTATACCGGAGGACCCGCACGGCGGCGGCGCGGGCGTGGAAATCCTTGGCTTCGAGAAGCTGGCGGAGCAGCGGCCCGTCTATCTGATTGAGTCCCCACGCGGCCCAGAGCGCTTCGAGTTGGTGGTGCTCGTGGCGCGGGTCTTTGGGGTCGAGCTTGGCGACCCAGTTCTTGAGGGCGGGCCGGACTTCCGCGGCCGGACGGGCGCGGAGCTCGCGGCGGCTGCGGTAGCGGGTGCGGTATTCGGGGAGCTTGAGGTTCTCCAGCAGTGTGGCGACCGGCGCCTTTTCCACCTGGGCCGGCTTGACGAGCGGGCGCGACGGATAGGTGATGCGATAGACCCGGCCGTGGACGTGGTCGCGCAGCGGGTCGCGCGTGTTGTGCTGCATGTGGCCGATGAGGGTGTTGTGCCAGTCGATCACGTAGAGCGAGCCGTCGGGCGCGAATTCAAGGTCCACGGGGCGGAAATTTCCATCGGTGGATTTCAGCAGGTCCTGGCGGAATTCGGTTTTATAACCGGTGCCGTCGTCGATGATCGAGTGTTGTTTGATCCCGAGGAATCCGATGTTGTTGCAGAGCAGCATGTCGCCCTGGACCTCGTCCGGGAAATGGCGGGAGGAGACGAATTCGAGGCCGGAGGTGGGGCGCACTGCGTTGCCTTTGGGGGCGAGGTCGGGCGAGGAGGGGGTTGGCTTGCCGTAGGTGGGCTTGACGGAGCCGGGGAGCATCCAGTTGATGCCGGGGCCGGAGGTGTGGATGAAAAAGTCCTGGCCCCAGTCGTCGAAGGCGATGCCCCAGGGATTCGGGATGTTGAGTTGGGCGGTGCGCTCGAGCTGGCTGCGCTGCGGGCTGTAGCGGAAAACCCCGCCGTTCATGCCGCGGACGGGGCCGTAGGCGGTTTCCACGTTAGAGTGCAGGAACACGCCCTCGCCCATGAGGAACGAGCCGGACGGATCGGCACAAAAGGCGCTGATGGCGTGGTGGGTGTCGTGGGTGTCGAAGCCGCCTAACACGATTTCCCGGGTGTCGGCTCGGTCGTCGCCGTCGGTGTCGCGGAGCAGGACGAGGTTGGGAGCTTGGGAGACATAGACGCCTTGCGGGGCGAATTCGAAACCGATCGGCAGGTGGAGCTTGTCGGCGAAGACGATTTCCTTGTCGGCGCGGCCGTCGTTGTTGGTGTCTTCGTAAATGAGGATTTTGTCGTTAGGGAGCGCGTCGCCGGGGCGATAGGCCGGGTAGGTGGGCATGGTGGCGACCCACAGGCGGCCGCGGTCGTCGAAGGACAGCTGCATCGGGTTGGCGAGGTTGGGGAATTCCTTTTCCGAGGCGAACAGCTTTACCTTGTAGCCTTCCGGGACGGTCAGTGTTTTTTCCGCCTCGTCGCCGTAGAGATAGGTTTCGTCGCCGTTTTTGGAGCTCGGGCGGTAGTTGCTGGCGACGGGTGGCAACGGGTGGGTTTTTGAATCATCGACGCTGAGGTTGGTGGTCTTGCCGGAGGCGACGGCGTGGATGAGCTTGTCGCGCAGTGCCATCATCTCGCGGGTCTTTTGGACCTCGTCCGGATAGTTCTGCGGGCCGAAGGGATTGTAGCGCTGGCCATGGCTATGGACGCCGTTGACGATGTGGTAGTCTTGCTGCCAGAACCAGTTTTTCTGTTTGACGGCGGCGTGGACTTTGGCCGGGTCGGCTTTGGATAGAGGCGCCTGCTTGCCGTAAATCCCGGTGGCGAGAAGTCCGGCGAGTTGCTGATAGCACGCTTCGGTGGGGATGAAGCCGCCGGTGGTGAAGGGACCGTTGGCCTTGGTGAAGAGTTCGCGGGTGGGGGTGAAGAGGTCGATGAATGTCAGCGAATGCTTTTTCGCGACGCGTTCCATCGCGGCGGTGTAGAGTTTGAGGTTGGCGTTCTCGTTAGTCCCGTCTGGGAGGTCGAGGTTTTTGGAGAGGTTTTCAAAGGCGATGGGGGAGACCAGCACCAAGCGCGGGGCGGCGAGGCCGTTGTAAGCCTTGCTCAAGGTGTGGACGACGAAGGCGTCGAGTTCCGCCTCGTAGTTGGCCACGCCCGTGGGGCCGTCGAAGGATTCGTTATAACCGAAAAAGGCGACGATGGTGTCGGGCTTGAGGTGGGTGAGCCATTGGTCGGGCGTGGAGAAAAATCCTTCGCCGCTGTGCGGGGCGTTTTCCGGGCGGAATTTCTCCGCGCCGGGGAAGGCCCATTGGGATTTGCGGGCAGGGTGGGGGCGGAAGCCGGGGGTGTCGCCGGGGCGGCCCATGTTGCGGATGACGAGTTGCTTGTCAGGGTAGCGCAGATAGAACTCGGTCTCCAGCCGGCTGTAATAGACGTCGCGCTCGGCCAGGCCGTTGCCGATGAAGACGAGTTTTTCCCCCGATGTCGGAGGCGCGACGGCTTGGGGGCGCGCTACGCTGGCGGCGGCTGGCTCGTCGTGCGGGGCGTGGCGCTCGGGATCAGAGTTTTTTTTTGAGCTGTCCTGGGTTTCCTCCTTGGGTGCTTGTCCGGGAAGTCCGGTGGAGGGGCTCTTGCCGAGGCTGTAGTCGGCGGGCTTGAGGTTACGGTTCTTGTAGAAGTCCTGCGCGCCGATGGCGCTGTAGTTGGTCGGTTGGAACGGGTCGATGTAGCCGACGTCCGCTTTGTCCGGGACTTTCAAGCCGGTGAGATGGAGCGAGGCGTTGACGATCAAACGACGGAGGTTTTCTTCGGCGAAGTCGGTGCTGGCACCGAGGGTGGTGCAGAATGCCTTGCCCTTGGTGGTGCCGTTAGGGGCGGTGTATTCGCGAAGCCAGGCGAGGGGCATCATGGGGTTGTTTTTCGGTCCTTCGAGGATTTTCGAGGCCGGATCGAGGGTCTGGGTGACCGCGCCGCGGAGGAGGGTGGTGGCGGCGCTTTGATCGAGATTGGCGATGCCGTAAACATCGCTGGTGGCGAAAATCTCGCCCACGCCATTGAGGACTTCGTGTTTGGCGTTGGCGGCTTCGATCATGCTGCGAGTGCCTTCCACCTTGTGGTTGCCGTGGTGGCTCACCCATTTTTCCCCGAGGATCTTGAGTCCGAAGTCGGCCCACTTGAAATCGTCGGTATTAGCCGGACCGGCGAAGGCGTGGGTGGCGGTACGGAAACCGATGACCGGCTTGCCGGCATTCAGATAGGCGGCGAAGCGCGCGATCTGGTCATCCGGCAACTGGCGGAAGCGGGTGCCGATGATCATCAAATCGGCGAAGTTGAGTGCCTCGGTGCCGGAGAGGTTTTTCTGGAAATTCGGGTCGATGTAGCCGCCGTCCGGGTTGATGGCGAAGAGCACGACGCAGTCAAATCCGTATTTCTGGCTGAGGATCTTGGCGAGCATCGGGCAGGACTCCTCGCTGCGGTATTCCTCGTCGCCGGAAATGAGGACGATTTTTTGGCCGTTGGCGGTGCCCGGCTTGGCTGGGAGCGTGAGCCAGTCGGCGGCGTGGCCGGACGCGCTGGCGAGAATGAGGGCGGCGACCGGCGAGAGAAGGATCCGGGAATTGGGTGCTTTGATCATGTGAATGCCCCGGATACGCGGACCGCGACCGAGTCTTTCGCCGGGGCCGCCGGAAACCTTGGCTCAGGGCGAGAGCCGCTCGATTTTCCACGCGCCGTCATCGCGCTGATAGAGCAGGCGGTCGTGCAACCGCGCGGAGCCGCCCTGCCAGAACTCGATCCTCTGCGGGACCACCCGGTAGCCGCCCCAAAACGAGGGCAGCGGGATCTCCCCGTGGCTGAATTTCTCGCGGACTTCGGCGAGTTTCTGCATCAGGAATTTCCGCGATGTGATGACCTCGCTCTGGTTGGAAACCCACGCGCCGATCTGCGATTCCCGCGGCCGGGAGGCGAAATATTTGAGCGACTCGGCAGTGCTGATTTTCTCCACCGTGCCTTGGATGATGACTTGGCGCTCCAGCGTGATCCACGGGAAGAGCAGGCTCACGCGCGGGTTTTGCGCCATTTGTTTGGCCTTGCGGCTGCCGTAGTTGGTGAAGAACACGAAGCCGTCGGCGTCGTAATATTTCAGCAGCACGGTGCGCTGATAGGGCATCCCGGTCTCGTCCACGGTGGCGAGTGTCATCGCGTTGGGCTCGTGCAGGTCGAGCTCGGTCGCTTGGGAAAACCACGAGGAAAACTGCGCGACCGGATCGGCGAGCATTTCCTCACGCTTCAGGCCACGGTCGGAATATTCTTTGCGGAAATCGGCAAGATCCATGAGCCATCCCTAGTCCTCGCGGCTCGGATGCGCAAGGCTCCCGATGCGCTGCCGTCTCGGAATGCGGCGTTTTTGTAAACGATTCGTTCTGTTACGGATTGAATGGGCGAGGTCGTTTCTTGGGTGTGCGGGGGCGTTTTTTGGCGGTGGAATGGCGTTTGTGCAAACGCCTTGCAGCCGCCATGCTCGGGCATGCAGCGCCCCCGCATCTCGACAAATCTGGCCATCTCGGCGGACGGGAAAATTTCCTCGTCACCGCCCCGGCCGTCCGGCTGGACCTCGCGCGAGGACCACGCCCGGTTGCTGGAATTGCGGGGAAATACCGACGCGATCCTGGTCGGGCGCGGCACGCTGGAGACCGACCGGATGACGCTGACGGTGCCGGGAAAAACGGTGCAACCGCTGCGCTGCATCGTTTCGCGGAGCGGCAAGATTGATCCGGCGCATCCAATTTTCAGCAAACCCGGCGGCGAGATCCATCTGCTCGTCACCGGCGATTTCGCGGGTGATGTGGATTTGAAAGTCACCGTCCACCGCCAAACGCTGGCCGGATTTCTCGAAACACTGGCGACCGAATATCGAGTCCGGCATCTCCATTGCGAGGGTGGGGGCGAGCTGGTCCGGGCGCTGGCGGAGCTGGACGCGATCGATGAATTCCACCTCACGCTCGCCGGCCACACGCTGTTCGGCGGTTTCGCGGCCAGCACGGCGACCGGAATTCCGGGAGAGTTTCTGCCGAAATCGGTCGGTTTCGAAATCAAAAGCTTCGATCCGCAACCCGCGATCGGGGAGTGCTTTGTCAGCTACACGCGCGGTTGATCCGCCTCAATGGGCCGGCTTTTCGGCGTGCTCGGCAGGTGCGGCATGCTCGTCGGGGGCGGCGGCGTGATTTTCATTGAGCTGCTTGGTGCCTTGGGGGCCTTCGAATTCGTGGCGCTCGCAGGAAACGGCAAACAAGGAAACGGTCACAAGCAGGATCGAGAATGATTTCATCGCGCCGCTTCAATAGCCAGTCGCCCGCGAAACGCAACCCCCAAGGCGCTGGAAATTCATGGTCGCGCGAGCCACTCCGCCACGGCGCGGGCGGCGCGTTGGTGGGCGCCTTTTCCACCGAGCTTGGCGGAGGTTTCCGCAAGCCGCGCCTGCAAGGTTTCGCGCTTGGCGGGAGATTCCAAAAACCCGCCCAAGCTGCGGGCGACGGCCACGGGTTCCGCCCGCGCTTGGATCAATTCCTCGACCACGCCTTCCTCGGCGAGAATGTTGACCAGGCCGATGTGCTCGATTTTCACCAGCATTTTCCCCAGCACATACGTCAGCGGAGCCACCCGATAAACGAGGCAATACGGCAGCCCGTAATACGCGGCCTCCAGCGTCGCGGTGCCGCTGGCGATCACCGCGCAGCAGGCCCGTTGCATCAGCGAGTGGCTGCCGCCGGTGGTGACGGTGATCAAATCCCCGGCCTCGGCCATTAAGCCGCGGATCTGCGCCGCGAGCTTCGCGGACGCGGCGGGAACTTCGAATTTCAGGCCGGCGTCGGAGGATTTCAGGCGCTGCGCCGTGGCGATCATCATCGGGAACAAGCGCGCGATTTCCCGCTCGCGGCTGCCGGGAAACAGGCCGACGAGCCGCTCTTCGCGATGCGCGGCGGGGAGGCGTTTTTCCTCCAGCTCGTCCACCAGCGGATTGCCGACGAAGGTGGATTTCAGCCCTGCGGCTTGGAAAATCGGCGGCTCGAAGGGGAACAGGCAGAGCACTTCATCGAGCACCCGCGCCATGACCGGGATGCGGCGCTTGTTCCAAGCCCAGACTTTCGGGCTGATGTAATAAACGATCCGCGTCTGCGGGCATTCGCGCTTCACCGCCTCGGCAAAGCGGAGATTGAAGCCCGGATAATCGATCAGCAGGAGCAGGTCGGGCTGGAATTTTTTCAACTCCGCGAGCATCTCGGCAAACCGCTGTTTAAACCAACCGTAGCGTTTCAAAACCTCCCAAACGCCCATCACCGCGGCGTCCTCGACCCAGTCGCGCAAGCCCGGACCGGCCATCTCCGCCATTTCCGGGCCACCCGCGCCGTGGATTTCGAGGTCCGGCACCATTTCGACGAGGGAGCGCAGCAATCCCGCCCCGTGAGCATCCCCGCTCAACTCCCCCGCGACCACGTAAACCCGTTTCGACATGCGGCGGCAGGCTAGGCAAACCGCCCGGCTCTGGCCATTAAAAATCCACCCGCCGCAGCCGCCGCGCTGCCGATTCGCGGAAATCGGCAAACTTCCCGAGTTCCGCATTGATTTCGACGCCACTGCCGCTTTGATCGCCCCCGCAGCTTTCCGCATCCTCACCATGTCCGCCGATCTCACCGAATCTCCCGTCCCGCTTGCTGAAATTTCACAAGGCCCCAACGCTTTTGAAGCATTTCTCGACCGCAATCAGAAAGGGATCGTCGTTTTTGCCATCCTTCTGGCCCTCGGAGCCGTGGCCCTGGTGATTTACCGCGGCGTGGAAACCAGCCGCCAGCAAACCGCCGGCGCGGCGCTCAACAAGGCGGAAGACCTCGCCTCCCTCCAAGCCGTCGTTACCGAGCACGCCGGCACCACCGCCGCCGGTAGCGCGATGGTCCTCCTCGCCAACAGCCAGTGGACCGCAGACAAACAGGATGACGCCGTCGCCACGCTGCGGAAATTCATCGCCGAGTCGCCCCAGCATCCGGCGGTCCCCAACGCCAAGGCAAATCTCGCTTCCAAGCTGATGGCCCAGGGCAAATCCGGCGACGCGGCAAAGCTCTTCGAGGAAATCACCGCCGATCCGGCCGCCAGCTTCATCGCCCCCTTCGCCCTGATTTCCCTCGGCGATATTTCCAAAGCCGCCGGTGACCTCGAAAAGGCCGAAGGCTTCTACACCAAGGCGAAAAACGCCGACAGCAGCTTCGCCGACACCGCCAGCCGCCGCTTGGCGATCTTGAAAACCAAGCCGCCGGTCGAGATCGAGCCGCCGCCGGCCCCACCCGCCACGCCTTCCGCTCCTGAAGCAAAAACTCCGATTGCACCCGAGCCGTAAGCATTGAATCAATTTGACATCATTATAACTCCAACCATTATTTTATCCCGTGTTTAAAAAAGTAATCGGCCAAGACAACAGCGAATCCCAGCGGTCCGCACCACCCCTTCCGGAAGCCCGTCACCCGGAGCCAGTTTCACCCGTCTACGGTTCGCAGCAACCGGTCGTGGCCGCCGCCCGGCCCGCACCCGCCGCCACCCGCAATTTCCTGTCCACCGACGTGGAAATCAAAGGCACCGTCAAGTTCACCAACGATCTCGTCGTTGACGGCAAAATCGAAGGTGAAATCACCTCCGACGGCAATCTCACCGTCGGCGAAAACGCCCGCATCAAGGCGGAGATCAAAACCGCGACCGTCGTCGTTTACGGCAAGGTCCACGGCAACATCACCGCCGCCGAGCGCGTCGAACTCAAGGCCAGCGCCGAAGTCGTCGGCGACATCAAGGCCAAGTCCCTCGCCATCGAGGCCGGTGCCATTTTCGTCGGGAAATCGACTGTCGGCACGCCCGCCCAAGCGACCGCCGCCGCCGCCCAACCCGCCGCCCAGCAGCCCGTCGCGACCAAAGCCGCTCCGGCACCCGAAGCCCCCAAACAAGGCACCCTTGCCGGCACTTCACTCTAACTCGTCGGAGGCGCGCCCTTCGACAACTTATTGCCATGGCCGATGAGCCCCAGCGCCATCGCATCGAGGTAGCTTGCCCGGAATGCGGGAAAGTGCAGTTTGAGCCCGCGCTCGTGGTTTCCACGCAATGCCGGGCCTGCCGCGCCAATTTCCAAGTCCGCGAAGGCAAAGGAGTCGTCAGGAAACACCCGGTCACCCGCCTCGCCGTCCCGCGCAAGGATTCCGACCCGGAACCCGAGCCACCGCCGCAAGCGCCCGCGCTCCAGCCATTTCTCCGCCGCGGCCCCGTCGTGCCGGTGCCGCAATCGTTCCTGATGAGGCTCTTCAACCCGGCCAAGCCGCCTCGCGGAATCACCTGCTTCGAATGCGGCCACTCCTACGCCACCGTCGGCGACGCCCAGTCCAGCCAGTGCCCGAAATGCAGCGGCTACATCAGCCTGCTCAGTTACGATATCACCGAGCACTGGAACCGCCGCATCCAGACTTGTGGCGATGTGGTCATCCAGAAATCCGGATCCGTTTCCGGCGTCACCCTCAAGTGCCACAACCTTACCGTCCTCGGCGAGCTCGCCGGCTCGGTCGAGTGCTCCGGCGACTTGATCATCCGCAGCCACGGCAAAATCACCGGCAACGTCCAATGCCGGAACCTCCGCGTCGAAAAAGGCTCGCGCGTTGAGTTCCTCAATCCGGTCACCGCCACCAGCGCCGTCATCGACGGCAACGTCCGCGGCCAGATTTCCTGCTCCGGTCCCGTCACTCTCGAAAAACGCGCCCATCTCCAAGGCCTCGTCCGCACCACCTCGCTCATCGTCAAACCCGGCGCCAAACACACCGGCACCATCGAGATGATCCCCGAGCTGACCCCGCAATTATAACGTCCATTTCCGAAATGCCCGCCGCCCTCGATCTCAAGGAGGAAATCCTCGCCCTCAAAAAAGCCAGGAACGCCGTCATCCTCGCCCACAACTACCAGACCGGAGACATCCAGGACGTCGCCGACTACGTGGGCGACTCGCTCGGCCTCGCCTACCACGCCAAGGCCACCGACGCCGACGTCATCGTTTTCTGCGGCGTTCACTTCATGGCGGAAACCGCCAAGATCGTGAACCCCGGAAAAATCGTCGTCCTTCCGGATGCCGACGCCGGCTGCTCGCTCGAGCAATCCTGCCCCGCCGACCAACTGGAAGCCTTCCTCAAAGCCAACGCCGAGAAGAACTACTACGTCATCGCCTACATCAACTGCTCCGGTGGCGTCAAAGCCCTTTGCGACGTGATCGTCACCTCCGGCAACGCGGTGAAAATCGTCAACCTCGCGCCCGCAGATAGACCCATCCTTTTCGTCCCCGACGAAAACCTCGGTGCCTGGGTGATGGAACAAACCGGCCGCAAGATGGACCTGTGGAAAGGCAATTGCTACGTCCACGTCGAGTTCACCCGCGACTCCATCAACCGGATCAAGGCGGAATACCCGGACGCCCTCGTCGTCGCCCACCCGGAATGCACCCAGGCCGTCCGATTGTTAGCCGACGAGGTTTGCTCGACCGAGAAAATGGTCAGCTACTGCAAAAACGCCCCCGTCAAAGACATCATCGTCGTCACCGAGAGCGGCATGCTCCACCGCCTGCGCAAGGAGTGCCCGGACAAAAACCTCATCGCCGGCCCCACCGACCGCTGCGCCTGCGCCGACTGCCGCTACATGAAGATGAACACCCTGCAGAAACTCCGCGACTGCCTGGACAGCCTCCAGCCCCGCGTCGAGATGGAGGAATCCCTCCGCGCCCGCGCCGAGATCCCGCTGCTCCGGATGCTTGAGCAGTCGAAGTGACATTCCCAATGGATTTCGAGAAACCTCCATTCAGCGACCACCATTTCCGCCGCGAGGACCGGACTCTCCGTTGGCAGCGCATCGCCGCCCATATCGCAGACCACCCGGCAGATCTATCCATCGCCCTCGACAATATTGATCGTTGGCTTGCCCTTGGCCGCGTCCACCCCGCGCCCCTGCTTGAGTGGCGAAAGCGCATCCACGCCGCCCAAAACTCTCCCGTCGCATTTCGCGATCTCACCCATTTCCTCGCCGCGCCCAATCACGACGCCGAGCCGCTCAAATCTTGTTCGCCATTTGTCGGCCTGTCCCTCCCCATTCTTGTCGAATGACTCTCGCCGCTCTCCAGCATCTCCTTCGGTCCGCCCACGCGTTGGCTGAAGAGCGTCCCATGCTCGTCCTCGGCTCGGCCTCCCTTCTCGCCTCATTTCCAAATCTCGGCGATCCGCAGGGTCCGCTGGCATCCACTTTCGACGCCGACATCTGCCCCGATCCATTCGATGAACTCACTGCCATCATGCTCGATGAAGCGCTGGGAGAAAACCGAGCCTACTACCGCATTCACGGCTATCACGCCGACATCCTCCGCGATTCGGTTCTCGAAACCCTCCCCTCGGGCTGGCGGGAACGACTCGTTCCCGTCCCCGGAACCCGGATCGCATTTGCTCTCGATCCGCACGATCTAGCCGCTGTGAAACTCCTTGTCGGCAGACCTAAGGACCTCGCCCTCATCCAGGAACTTCACTCGATCAACCTGCTCCAACCGGGACTCATCCGGCAGCGGATCAATTTGCTGGAAATCCCCGTCGAAAGAATGCCCCGACTGCTCGACTCGTTCGAATCGGTTTTTCATTCCTAGCCGATTCCACTTTAGCGTTTCCTTCCTCGCACGAAATGAAAACAGACTCCCTCCGCGCCGCCATCCGTGACGTCGTCGATTTCCCGAAACCCGGCATCGTCTTCAAAGACATCACCCCCGTCCTCGCCGACGGCAAACTCTTCCGCGAGTCCATCTCCCTGCTCTGCGAAACCGCCGGCGGCGTGAAGATCGACAAGGTCGTCGGCATCGACGCCCGCGGCTTCATCTTTGCCGCCGCCGTCGCCGACCGCCTCGGCGCGGGTTTCGTGCCGGTCCGCAAAAAGGGCAAGCTGCCCTGGAAAACCCGCCAGACCGCCTACTCGCTCGAATACGGCGACTCCATCGTCGAACTCCACGAAGACGCCATCCTCCCCGGCGAATCCATCCTGCTCGTCGATGACCTGCTAGCCACCGGCGGCACCGCGGCAGCGGCGGTCAAGCTGCTCGACGAACTCGGTGCCAACATCATCGGCATTTCCGTGCTCATCGAGCTCGGTTTTCTCGCCGGCCGCGCCAAACTCGCGCCCCATCCGGTCCACGCCATCTTGACCTATTAACGCCCCTAATCCTCCTCTCCGTCATCTTTCATGGACTCTTATTGATCCACGATTGATCCCCTCCGCTCCCCACTCCTAAATCGCCCACCACCATGTCCTGGCAATCCTACAACCAATCGCTCCTCCGCTACCCGCAACACGGTTTTTCCCTCGATCTCTCCCTGATGGACATCAAGCCCGGCTACATCGAGGCCCTCGCTCCGAAAATCACCAAAGCCTTCGCCGACATGGAAGCCGTCGAGTCCGGTGCCATCGCCAACCCCGACGAGGGTCGCATGGTCGGCCACTACTGGCTGCGCAACGCCGGCCTCGCGCCGACCGAGGAGTTGAAAAATGCCGTCACCGAGCCGATCGCCGCGCTCAAGCATTTCGCGGAAAAAGTCCACGCCGGCAGTATCACCCCGCCATCCGGCGGAACCTTCCAACAAGTCCTGCTCATCGGCATCGGCGGCTCCGCGCTCGGCCCGCAACTCGTCTCCGAGGCCATCGGCCAAAACGCGCGGCTGCCGCTCCATTTCTTCGACAACACCGACCCCGCCGGCATGGACGCTGTCATTGCCAAACTCGCGAAAACCGGGCTCGATAAAACCCTCGTCCTCGTCATCTCCAAATCCGGCGGCACCGCGGAAACCCGCAACGGCATGCTCGAAGCCAAGGCCGCTTATGAAGCCGCCGGCCTCGACTTCGGCCGCCACGCCGCCGCCGTCACCGGCACCGGATCCAAGCTCGACCAATACGCCGTCGCCCAGCATTTCATCGCCACCTTCCCGATGGAGGACTGGGTCGGCGGACGCACCTCGGTCCTATCAACCGTCGGCCTCGTCCCCGCCGCGCTGCAAGGGCTGGACATCGACGCCATGCTCGCCGGAGCCGCCGCGATGGACGCCGAAACCCGCAAGCAGGACGCCTCGCAAAACGCCGCCATGCAGCTCGCCATCGCCTGGCACAGCGCGACGAACGGCAAGGGCGAGAAGGACATGGTCGTCCTGCCCTACAAGGACTCGCTCGTCCTGTTTTCCAAATATCTCCAACAGCTCGTCATGGAATCGCTCGGCAAGGAGCACGATCTCGACGGCAAGGTCGTCCATCAGGGCATCGCCGTTTATGGAAACAAAGGTTCCACCGACCAGCACGCCTACGTCCAACAGCTCCGCGACGGAGTGAACAACTTCTTCGCCACCTTCATCGAAGTTAGAAAAGGCCGCTCCGGCCACAGCATCGAGGTCGATCCCGGCACCACCACCGCGGACTACCTGCAAGGCTTCCTCCGTGGCACCCGCAAGGCGCTGCACGACTCCGGCCGCAAGTCGCTCACGATTTCCATCCCCGAGGTGACGCCCTTCCAGCTCGGCCTGCTCATCGCGCTCTTCGAGCGGACAGTTAGTTTCTACGCGTCCCTCGTCAACATCAACGCCTATCACCAGCCCGGCGTCGAAGCGGGGAAAAAGGCCGCCGGAGCCTTCCTCGAAACCCTCACCCAAGTCCGCGGCCACCTCACCGCCTCCGCCAAGAGCGCCGCGGAGATCGCCACCGAAATCGATGCCGATGCCGAGGACGTCTATCACTGCCTCACCCACCTTTCGGCGAACGACGAAGTCCAGATCTCCATCGGCGCGAGTCCGGCGGAAGACACCTTCCAACTCTGAGCCACTCCCGCGCTTCAGTGGTCGAGCTTGAGCTTCTTCAGCTTGGGCTCGATCACAAACCGGCAATACGGGTTCTTCGACTTGTTCTCGTTGTAGTAATTCTGGTGATAGTTCTCGGCCGGATAGAACTCCGCGGCCTTGGTGATCTCGGTCACGATGGGATCTTTGAAATTCGCCTTGGCAGCTGATTTCGAAGCTTCCGCGACTTTCTTCTGTTCCTCCGAGTGATAGAAAATCGCCGAGCGATACTGGGTTCCCGAGTCGTTGCCCTGGCGGTTGAGGGTCGTCGGATCGTGGAGATCCCAAAACCAGGCGAGCACCTTCTCGTAAGAAATTTTCTTCGGGTCGAAAACCACCTGCACGACCTCCGCATGGCCGGAATCACCGTCGCAAATTTGCTCGTAAGTCGGGTTCTTCACCGAGCCGCCCATGTAGCCGGAGGTGGCGGAGTAAACCCCGTCGAGCTGCCGATAGGCCGCCTCGATGCACCAGAAACAACCGGCGCCGAGCGTGGCGGTTTCCGCACCCGCGGGGATTTCGGGCATCTTGGCGGCTTGTTTGTCAGTGGCGGTCATAACTTTTTCGGGTTCGCAGGAAGCAAGCGTCGGAATGAGGAGCAGCAGCGAGAGGGCGAGTCGGCGGTTCATGCGGATAGGATACGTGAGAATGAAGTTTGTTCCCGAAAAGATTCGTCACCACTCGATGCCGACGCCTTCTTCCGGAATGAGGACCTGCTCGCTGATGCCGAGCCGGTCCGCCTCCATCAGCAGCCGCTCGACCGGCTCGTGGTGCGGCTCGTTGCCTAGCGGAAACGTCCCGTAGTGCATCGGGATGAGCGCCTTGGCCCCGAGATCCGCGAACGCGCGGACGGCTTCCTCCGGATTCATGTGAACATCCCGCCCGCTCGGCGACTCGTACGCGCCGATGGGCATCAGCGCGACGTCGATGTCGTAGCGCTTGCCGATTTCCTTGAAGCCCTCGAAGTAAGCGCTGTCACCGCAATGAAACACACTCTTGCCGCCGGCGCGGACGATGTAGCCGCCGTAGTCGCGGTGGACGTCATGAATGAATCGCGCGCCCCAGTGATGCGACGGCGTGTGGATGATTTCGAGCTCGTCGAAACTCAGCGCGTCCCAAATTTTCATCTCGTGGGTGGCGGGAAATCCGAGCCGCTTCACGAGCGAGCCGCTGCCCATCGGAACCACGATCCCCTCGCGCGCCTGGAGGATTTTCAAACTCGGTTTGTGGAGGTGGTCGAAGTGCGCGTGGGTGACTAACACCAAGTCCACCTCCGGCACGCCGTGGAGGTTGAGCCCCGGCCGGCGCGAGCGCTTCACCGGGCCATGCCACTTCGCCCAGTTCGGATCGACGATCACCGAGTGACCGGCGAATTGCAGGAAAAACGACGCGTGGCCGATCCAAGTGATCCGCACCTTGTCCAAATCCGGCGGCGCGAGCACCGGCTCCAACACGTCGCCATTACTCCGCTGGAACATCCCCGGCACGATGCGGTGGCGGAGAAATTTCAGGTTCCTCGCCGGCCAGCCCTTCTGCGGCAGCAAGCCGGAATACCGCGCGGGCATCGGCTTCATGGAGGGCTCGTTGTCTTTCACTGTTGCTTGATCTTAGAGGACGAAACACGGGCGCGCATCGAAAACCTCAAATTCATTTCGCGTAAGCCGCCGCGATTTTTCCCGCCCAGTCCCGCGCCCTTTCGGCGAAGCTCCGGTCGTCGCCCGCGTAGAGAATGCCGCGGGAAACATTGATCACGTCCGGCGCGCTGCGCGCGGCGGCGGCCAGCGAGGCGAGGTCGCCGCCCTGCGCTCCGAGTCCGGGGACCAGCAAGGGCGCGTCCGGCATTTTCTCCAACACATCCGCTGCGTTCGTCAGCCCGACGACGTAGCCGACGTCCGTCGCGCGACCTTCCTCCTTCGCCCGCTCGCCGAGCGCGGTGACAAGTTCGAAAACCGAACGACCGTCCGCAAGTTTCTGCCGTTGGAAATCGGCCGAGCCGGGATTCGAAGTGACGGCGAGCAGATAGATTCCCTTTCCAGCCCAGTCGAGAAACGGCTCGATCGAGTCGTAGCCGAGAAACGGATTGAGGGTGACGGCATCCACGTTCCAACCGGCGAAGTATCCCTGCGCGTAGTATTTCTGGGTCTCGCCGATGTCGCTGCGTTTCGCGTCCAGGATCACCGGCACGTCCTCCGGCATTCCGCCGAGCAGTTCTTCCAGCAAGCGGATGCCCTCGATGCCCATCGCCTCGAAATACGCCATGTTCGGCTTGTAAGCCGCCGCCCACTGCGCCGTTTCCTCGACGACTTGTTTCAAAAAATCCCGTGCCGCCGCGGCCCCGCCGTCCCCCGGTCGGGGATCCAGCCCGACACAAAGCCGGGACCCTGTTTGATCAATCCGTTGCTGAAGACGTTCCGCGTAGCGCATGGCGGGAGAATGCCCGCGGAAGCGGATTTCGGAAGCGGAAAAATCACGGATGGCGGCGATCCGGGTCAGACGTTGACACGGATGGCCAAGCTTCTCAAATTCGCCAAGTGGCAAAGCAACCGACCCTGATTTTAGCACTGGTTTTACTGACCGCGTCCCATTGTTGGGCCGCGACCCGGATTGCATTCCTACCCTCGTTCTCGGATTTCGAAAAGCAGTCGCCGATGCGCGCCGCGTTGCCGGCTTTCGACGCGCGGCTCCAAGCGGAACTGCTGACCGGCTGGGATTCGGAAGTCCTCTCGCGGGCCGGGTTGTCTGCGGTCGTTTTCGAGCAAAAACTCCGGGCTACGGACAACGCCTCAGCCTCCGCACTCCGCGTGCTGCCGTCCGGTTTCCTCGTGCTTTCCGTGCTCGACCAGCCGAAAAACGAACTGCGCGTGTTCGTCAACCGGGTCGGCATCGGCATGGGCATGGAACTCGGCGCGCCCAAAATCTTTCCCATCAGAAATCCCGGCGATATCGCGAATGGATTGCCCGGCGAAGTTGCGCGTCACGTTGCGAGTGTCGCCGGACTGGCTCCGCGTTCTCCGGCCGTTCCAAGTAAAGACCTTCAAGGAAAACCATTGATTTGTTCCCTCTTGGAACCGGTGAGCGCTGGCGGTGCGCAAGCCGATTTGAGCCAAATCTCCCCCCTCATCCGCGCCGTATTGGAAGATGTGGTCGCAGGCGACGACACTGGAGCCACCTTGGTCGAACGCTCGGAAACCGCCAAACTCCTCGATGAAAAAGCTCTCACCGCCACGAACGGCCTCAACGCAAACGGCTCCACCAACCTCGGACGCATGGCAAAAGCCGACCTGATCCTCATTCCCTTCATCCACTTTCAGGATTCCCGGAAAATCGGCACCGATCTCTTCGCCGTGGATGTCGCCACCGGACGCATGCTCGCCTGCCGATCCTGGTCAGGAGCCCTGCTCGACGCACCTCCCGCCGGTGTCGTGAGGGAGTTGCTGCGGGAAGGGCTGCAAGCGGCGGGCGAATCCATCGCCCGCCCGGTCGCCGATGATCCGGCACTCCGTCACGCCGAAGCCGGGTTCATCATCGGCTTGAAGGAAGGCTGGGCCGGATTGCGGCAGCTCGTCGCCACCGAAGCGGAACTGTCGATCCGCCTCGGCGACGCCTCCCTCGCCCTTGCCAGCGATGAGCCTGCGATCATGAGAAAGTCCGCAGCGACGTTCTATCGAGGAGCCACGCCGGGAGCGCTCTATCCGCTCCAGTTGGAATACAACCCGACCGATGACCGGCTGCAACAAATCCGGGAACTCAAAAAATCCGGCCAACTGGATCTCATCCACCAACAAGCGCGGCAAATTTTCGAACTGCCGATGACCGAACTGGCCAAGGACAACGCCGACCGCGATTTGCAACTGCTCGGGGAACTCTGGATCCGTCTGGGAGACGCGGAAAAAGGCTGGTCCATCCTCAACCGAGGCGGCCAGCCCATCGGGGAACTCGCCGCCAAATCCCCATTCTACCAGTCGCTGGTGGTGGCCCTGATGAATCTGGGGCGCTATCAGGAGTGCGTGGCGTTGCTGGAGCGCAGGGGAAACTGGAGCAGCATGTGCACCCCCATCATCCTCGATGCCTACCGCGCGCTTAACAACACGAAGCGCGAATTCCAACTCATGCGGGGAAACCCGGCCTCCACTTGCAAGACCGAGCGCATGACCGCGCGTTTCCTGGATCTCAGCAGAGACCTGGGAGAGTCCGGACCGGCGATTGGCAATGTCGTCGAAACGGCCAATGCCTGGGTCATCAACTCGCCACTCGTGCGCATGGCCATGATCCGGGCACGGATCTCAGCCGGGCAGAAAGACTTCGCCATCGCCGACGCCCAATGCGCGCTGATCGCTGCCACCAAAGCAAAAGACCCCGCGGCCCAAAAAGAGATCACCGCCATCCTGAGCGACCTTGGAGCGAAGCCCCTCGCGTCATTGCCCGCCGCCCGCGAGTTCCTAACTATTCCCGCCGATTGCCGCATCGATCTCATCCATGACCAGACCGTCGATCCCAAGTATGTCGGCGAAGTAGCCGCCCACGTCGCGCACTTCTGGGGATGCGACGTTCATGTCCGCTCCATCCGTCTGGACGTCTCAAAATTCAGCTCCTACCGAAACCTCTCCCAAGCCTTGGATGGCAATGTTTTCGCAGACACGATCGCCCGGATGGAACTGCCCGCCGGCCCCGCTCTCGGCACGGTCATGTTGACGCAGACGAAATTGATCTCGATGCAAAAGAACTATGCGGGCGACATTTACTCCGTCGACAGGGGTGCGCTCACCATCCTGTCAGATCACTATTTCCGGAAATTCAAAAGCAACGACCCGAGACCGTTGCCGTTGATCACGGCCATCGCCGTCGCCAAACTCAGCCGCGTTTCGAAAAAGATTCTCGACGACTCGAAAGAACAAGGCCCGTGGAAAAACGTCTTCTGCCCGCCGCCTCCCGATCTGTTTGCAAGCAATGGCACACTCCACCTGGTCGCTTTGGATCTGGGAATTTCTCCGGGCACCGGAGCGCATTTGAAAAATGTCTCCGCTTCGGATCTGTTAAACTTCATCCCTAAAACCCACCAAACGGCTCGGACCAAAGCGCCCGATCCGGCCGACGAGCCCCTGATCCTCGATCTAGCCAACCAAATCTCCCAAGCCCGCCCCATCATCATCACTCCCCAATTACCATGAAACTCAGCAATCACTTCGCCGCATTTCTAGCAACATCATTCGCCACCCTTGCATCCGCCGGAGCGGCCATTTCCGTGGCCATCACCCCGCCCGTCACCGCCGCGGGCACCACGGGGGTCGGGGCGTTCGTGTTCGAAGTCCTCGAAGCCCAGCTATCAGGCAAGGCCGACTACGACCTCGTGGATCGCAAACGCCTCAGCGACATGCTCGCCGAGCAAAGTCTGGGAGCCGCCGGACTCACCCAGGACCAAGCCTCGAAAGTCGGGAAACTGGTCGGCGCGAAATACTACATTTTCGGCGAATCCAAGCAAGCCGGCGAGCGCACCGCCATCCAGTGCCGCGTGGTCCAGGTCGAGAGCGGACTCCTCAAGCCGGTGCTGCTCATCGTGCCTAACGATGAGGACCCGATGAAAGCCGGCGACCAGCTTGCCACCCAGGTGAACGACGCCATCATCAAACTCGAAGGCAAAGCCGCCAAGGAACAAGCCACAGCGGAAGCCGGGCAAAAGTTGAATCTTCCCGCCGACGCCAAACGCCCGACCGTCGCCTTCCGCATCCCGGAAGTCAGCGTCACCCCACAAGCCCGCACTGCCGATCCCGCTGCGGAAAAATCCCTGGAAAGCTTTCTCCAGGCGAACGGTTGCAAGATGGTGCAGCTATCCCGTCCCAGCCAAGCGGTGGGCCCCGCCCCGGCGGCGACGATCACGGTTTTGACCGCGCCAAGTCCCGCCGTTCCGCAAGGCGCCCACCTCGAAGGACAAGAACATGAGGACCTGCTGATCGAGGCGCGCGCCAAAGGTGTGGAAGTCATCATCCTCGGCGTCGCCACCTCCGAGCGGGCGACACAAATCGGCAATTTCACCGCAGCCCGCGCCCGCGTCGAACTATCGGCCGTCAGGGTTGGAGACAGCCGGATCCTCGCCACCACCAGCGGTTACGGCGTCGGCAGCGATCTCAGTAACTTCGTCGCCGAGAAAAAAGCCATCGAATCCGCCACGGAGAAAATCCAGGCAGCCTTCGCCGAGAAAATCATCGTCGCGTTCAACGCCCCGGGCGCGTGACACCATTGGTCGGCCTCGATTCCCTCCACCACAGCCAGCCCAGCAGGATGAAATAGCCGGCGAACTCCGCCGCCTTGTTCCAGTATTGGATCGGCGCGTCGCCGCCGTGGCAGCCGCAGGAAATATCGAGGCCTTTCGACCACGCCCAGCCGACCGAAACGGAAAACACCACCACCAGTCCGGCGATCGTCAGGATCGCGCCTCGGCGGAGAATTCCCAGCATCAGGCAAAGCCCGGCGATGACTTCCAGCCACGGCACCGAGTAGGCGGCCACCGCATCCCATGGCGCCTTGACGAGCTGATAGTTCGCCACGTCGCGGGTGAAGCGGTCGAGGCCGCTGCCGAAAATTTTCATGCCGCCGCTATAGACGAACCACACGCCTATCAGGACGCGGCAAACCAACGCCAGGATGTCGGGCAAACCGGAAACAGGGCGGGCGGTTCCGGGCGGTTCCACCATCGCGGAAACGTCCGTCCCCCTCGCTTCTCCCTCACTCATGTTGCCTCCGGATGTCGATGGGCAGTTGCGAGAGAAACTCCTCGCGCTGGCCGTTATGCCACGCGTTGAGCAGGTCCACCAGGCCCGCGCGGCTGTCGGGCGGGATGTCCAGCCAATCCTTTTCCGTGAATTTTTCCATGGCCTTCATCATCTCCGCCATCCTCACGATCAGCCGGGTGGTGGCCTCGGCCTCGTCCGCATGAGTCTGCAGGATCAGATCCTGCGCTTCATCCTCCAGCCGCATCAACGAGTCCTGGTGTTTCGAGATCCGCTCCAAGCGATCCAGCAAGCCGTCCACCTCCGGGACTTCCGCGAGATCCTCCTGATGCTCGTTCACAAACTTCCGGATGTTGCCGATCCACTCCTGCCGTTCTTCACGGGACATGGTCTCCCAGCCCTCCATGCCTTCGGATTCCTCCATCCCGGTGGTGTCCACCGGCGGATGGAGCTCCCGCTCGGCTTGGATCTGGCGCTTCACCTCCTCGATTTCGGAAGCGATGCGGGCGATCTCCCTCTTCCGTGCCTCCACGTCGGGCCGCCTAACCGGCTCTTGTCCGCCTTGCGGGAGTGATTCGGAATCCATGGCTGGGTCGTGGGCTAGGGCTGCGGGAACCGTTTGAAATCAAGCCGGTTGCAGGAACCGCCGCTGCGCTTCCTCCTCGGGATTGTGCGGGTGCGTCGCGTTCTCCGGCTTGGTATCAGCCAGCAGCTCGTCGCGGAATTTCCCGATGATCGCTTCCACCGGCCAGGACGAGGCTTCTCCGAAGGCGCAGATCGTGCGGCCGTCGATTTGATAGGCCACGCTTTCCAGTGTTTCGATGTCGGATGGAATTCCTTCCCCGGCGACGAGGCGGTCGGAAATTTTCTTCATCCATGTCGAGCCCTCGCGGCACGGCGTGCATTGGCCGCAGGATTCGTGGGCGTAGAAGGCGTTCAAGTTGTTGAGCACCCACGACATCTTGCGGGTATCATCGAGCACGATCACGCCGCCGGAGCCGGCCATCGATCCGCAGGCCGCGAGCGTGTCGAAGTCCATCTGGATGTCCCAGAAATCGAGATCCTTGGTCGTGCCGTCCGGGTTCTTGAGTTTGAAAACCTCGTCGCACTTCAAAATCTTCGAAGATGATCCGCCGGGAATGACCGCTTTGAATTCGCGCCCGTCCTTGGGTCCGCCGCACATGTCGTAGAGCAACTCGCGCATCGTGACCTTGCCGACCTCGACTTCGAAATAACCGGGATTCTTCACGTCGCCCGAGACGCAGAGAATCCGCGTGCCGGTGTTTCTAGCAACTCCGAGTTTCGCATACTCATCTCCGCCCATCCGGACGATGTGCTTCACGTGGCAAAGCGACTCCACGTTGTTGACGATGGTCGGGCACATGTAGAGCCCGAGCGCCGCCGGGAAATACGGCGGCTTGATCCGCGGATAGGGACGCTTGCCCTCGAGCGATTCGATCAAGCCCGTTTCCTCGCCGCAGATATAGGCACCCGCGCCGCGGTGCACGTAGATTTCCACGTCGAAGCCGGAGCCAAGCACGTTCTTGCCGAGGAAATTGTGGGCGCGCGCCTCTTCGATCGCCCGCTCGACGATCAGCGCCGCTTCCGGGAATTCCTCGCGGATGTAGATGTAAGCCGTCTTCGCGCCGACCGCGTAGGCCGAGATCACCATGCCCTCGACGAGCTGGTGCGGGTCCTGATGGAGAATGTAGCGGTCCTTGAAAGTGCCCGGCTCGGATTCGTCGCCGTTGCAGATCAGATAGACCGGCTTGGTGTTGTGCGGCGGGATGAACGTCCATTTCATCCCGGTCGGGAACCCCGCGCCGCCGCGGCCGCGCAGGCCGGATTTCTTCACCTCCTCGGTGACCTCCTTCGGCTGCATCGCGAAGGCCTTTTTCAAATCCTCATAGCCGCCGTCGCGCAGGTAGCACTCGATCGAAGGGTCCCAGCCCTCGCGGTCCACGTTCTTGAAAATGAGCCGGTATTCGCGGGCGTGTGGCTGCTTGGTGTAAGTGATCATGCGGGAAAAGTCCGGCGCAGTATTGGCAGGGAAACCCGCCAAGCAAAACCCAATTTTGGCAAAAATTGGCCGTCTTCCAGAACGTGTTCCGACTGTCTCAGTCGGATCCCCCCCGGCTGAGACAGCCGGGACACATTCTCGGGATTTCCCGGGCGCCACCCCCGCTTGATCGCGCGGCCCGCCTGCATCAGGGCTTAGCCCCGACCGCCGTGAGCGTGAAAAGCAGGCGACCGCTGGGGCTTCAGCGGTGAATGAATCTCCAGCCTGACCCTCGCGGCGCGGTTATTTTCCGTTATCCTGACCTTGCCAAACCGGGCCGGGCCATTCATGGCTCGCCGCGCCCCACGGGGGGCCGTTTATCTCATGACTCTTCAGATCGGCCTCACCTTGGCGGTTATCCTGATCACGCTCATCGCCTTCATCCGCGAATGGGCGGCGCCGGATGTCATCGCGCTGTCCGTGCTCTGCCTGGTGGTCGCGCTCGGCCTGGTGGATCCCGGGAAAATGACCGATGTCTTCAAAAACGAGGCCCCGCTGACCATCGCCGCGCTGTTTGTCATCGGCGGCTGCCTGGAGAAATCCGGCGCGGTCGATCACATCGGCCGGATGCTGCGCGACCGGCTCTCCGGCAACACGCGGATGGCGATTCTCGCCTTCTCGGTGATCACCGCGTTTTTCAGCGCGTGGATGAACAACACCGCCATCGTCGCCATCATGCTGCCGGTGACTCTCGGTTTCGCCCGCTCGAAAAACATCGCCGCCTCGCGCCTGCTGATGCCGCTTTCCTACGCCTCCATCCTCGGCGGGTGCTGCACCTTGATCGGCACCTCCACCAACATTCTCGTCAACGGCACCCTCCGCGACATGGGGATCAAGCCGATGACGATGTTCGAGCTCGCGCCGCTCGGGATTCCGCTCGCCATCTGCGGCATCGCCTATCTGACGATCTTCGGCCCCAAGCTGATCCCCGCCCGCTCGTCGATCACCGGCGCGCTTGAAATCGACAGCCGCACCTCGCCCCTCTATCACCTTCTCATCGGTGAGAATTCCCCGCTCGTCGGCAAGCCGCTGGCCGAGACTCCGCTGGCGGACCGCGGCATCGGCATCCACGTGATGGAAGTCCGGCGCCGGGGCGCGCGGCTGATGGTTCCCTTGTCGAAAATCGTGGTGGAGAAAAACGACCGCTTCCTCGTCGCCATTCACCGCCGCCGCGGAGGCGCGGCCAAACCCGACACGTTGTTCCAATCCATCGGCGCGCAGGTGCTCTCCACGGTGGACGGCATCGTCACCGAGCTGGTGGTCCGCGACGAGTCCTCGCTGCTCGGCAGAACCCTCGCCGAAGCCGACTTCCGCCAAACTTACAACTCGGTGGTGCTCGCCCTCCATCGCAACGGCGTCAACATCACCAGCCGCATCGCCGAGCTTTCCCTGGACGTCGGCGACACCCTGCTGGTCATCACCGCGCTCAACAACCTCGACGCGCTCGACGCCACGCGCGACTTCATCCTCACCGACTCGCCGGAGGATCTGCCCGAGGAAGTCCACGTCAAAAAAGTCACGCCGCACGTGATCTGGTCGTGGGCCGTTCTCATCGGCGTGGTGCTCACCGCCACGCTGACAGACGTGCTCCACGGCTTTTTCCCCGCCATCCCGATCGTCCCCATCCACTACGCGGCGATGGTCGGCGCGCTGTTGCTGTTGTGGATGAAAATCATCACGCCGCGCGAGGCCTACTCCAGCATCGACTGGCAGGTGCTGCTGATGCTCTACGGCTTGCTCGGGCTCGGAATGGCCATGAAGGAAACCCACACCGCCGAGTGGCTGGCGCGGACCTTGGTGGATCTCACCGAGCATTTTGTTTCGCCCGAGAGCCTTCCCATCGTCCTGCTCTGGTTAGTATTCCTCCTCACCATCTGCCTCACCGAAGTGCTGTCCAACAATGCCACCGCCGTCATGCTGGTGCCCATCGTCTTCACCCTTGCCCAAGAAATCGGCGTGAGTCCGCGGCCGTTCCTGATGGCGGTCACGGTGGCGGCTTCCACCGCCTTCGCGCTGCCGATGGGCTATCAGACGCACATGATGGTCTATGGTCCGGGCGGCTACCGCTTCAGCGATTTCCTCAAGGTGGGCATCCCGCTGAACGCCATCTGCTGGGTGGTTTCCTGCCTTTTGATCCCGATCATCTGGCCGTTCTGAAACCCCCGCTGATCACGGGACAGGGCCGGCCGGCGGCATGCGGGGCGGGTGTCTCCACTGCACCAGCACGTTGGCCGCGAGGATCAGCGTGCCGCCGATGAGAAGCTGGCGGGAGAGTGATTCGTTAGGATAGCCGCCGCCGATGAAGTCGCCGAGCATGGCCGGCAGAAACAAAACATAGATCGCGGTGAAGACGGGTTCCGCGGTGTAGATGAGGCCTGCCTCGGTGGCGGAAACCCGCGGCTGCCAGACGTTCATCAGCAGGTACGCGCCGACCGAACAGAACAGCGTCAGGCAAGCGACGAGCACGACGGCTTGGAGCGACGCGCCCGGCATGACGAAGCCGGTCAAACCGGGAGCCGCGGCGAGCGTGCCGGGAAGGAAGAGGACCGCGATTCCGAGGAACATCACGAAGCTCACGGAGAGCCCTCGATTCCCCTCATACCGCGGATTTTCCAAGGCGAGGATTTGAAAGCCGAACAGGAGCGCGGCGCACAGTGTTTCGATCTCGCCGCGTCCTAACTTTAAATGGCCGGGCCGCAGCCCCGAGAGGATCGTGCCGCCGGCCAGCACCATCAGGGTGGCGATGATGACGCGCGTTCCCGGTCGCCGCTTCAAGCGCAGGCAGGTCCATAGCGGCAGGAAAACGCAATACGCGCCTGTCAGAAACGCCGAGGTGGACGCCTCGGTGTAAGCGAGCGCGTCGGCTTGCAGCCACATGGCGGTGCCGCCCCAAACCGCGAGGACGAGGCCCTGGCGGACTTCGCGGCGGGTCGGGAATTTCCGCCCGGCGAGAAAAGGCGCGAGGATGACCGCGCCGAGTCCGAACCGCGCGACTTGCAGCCACGAGGCGAGAAACAAACTCGAAACACCCGGCATGCGGGCCGCTTGTTCCACATGGAGAACCTTCATCAACGGGAAGCTCAGCCCCCACAAAGCGCAGGCCACGATCAGGAAAAACACGGGCATCGGCGGAGGCTATCACGGGATGGCTTGAAATTTCACGCTTTCTTCATTGGCATTTCACGGGGAGGCGGTGGAATCAGGAATGCCCCGCGTCCTATTGGTTGAAGATGAACCGGCCATCGCCGACACCCTCGTTTATGCGCTCGAAACGGAATGTTTCGACGTCGTCCACGCCCTCACCGGCACGGACGCGCTGGCGGCGGCGGGGCGCGAGGCTTTTGATTTCGCCATTCTCGACATCGGCCTGCCGGACATGACCGGGCTCGACGTCTGCCGCCGCCTGCGGGAAACCTCGCCGATTCCGATCCTCTTTCTAACCGCGCGTGACGGCGAGGTGGACCGCATCCTCGGGCTGGAGCTCGGCGGCGACGACTACGTGACCAAGCCGTTTTCGCCGCGGGAAATCGTGGCGCGGGTGAGGGCGGTTCTCCGCCGCTCGCAGACTCGGGCTCCTTTGCCCCAAGCTTCAGAAAACCCGCAAGTCCTCCACCACGACCCGGCCGCGATGCGCGTCCACTGCCATGGCGAACCGCTCGACCTCACCGCGCACGAATACAAGCTGCTGCTCGTCCTGCTAGGAAAGCCCGGCCGCGTCTTCACCCGCGACCAGCTGCTTGAAAACGCCTGGCAAGACCCCGGCGCCGTCACCGACCGGACCATCGACGCCCACGTCAAATCCATCCGCGCCAAGCTGCGCGCCGTCCGCGTGGGTGCCGAGGACTTGATCCAGACGCGCCGCGGGCTGGGCTATCTGCTTTCCCTTTGATCCTTCACCGCCATGCGTTTCACCCGTGTCACCCTGTTTTTCATCGCGTTCATCATCACGCTCGGTTTCTACCAGCTTGCGCGCAATTTCCTGGCCGAGGTCGAGCCGCAGACTTTCCAGGCGACCGAGGAGGTCATGGTGGACCTCGCGAACCTGTTGGCGGAAGTCGTCGCCGCGGATGTCTTCAAGGCGGACGAACTCCGCACCGCTGTCGAGGGAGCGCACCGGCGGGAAATCGAAGCGCGCATCTTCGAACACACCAAGCGGACGGTCGGGATTCACGTCTATCTGACGGATGCGAAGGGCGTGGTGGTCTTCGATTCGGACGGAGGCCGCCGCGAGGGCGAGGACTTCGCGGGCAAGCGCGACGTGGCGCGGACCCTCGCCGGGAAATACGGCGCGCGCAGCAGCCGCGACCGCGAAAACGATTCGACCACCTCGGTGCTCTACGTCGCCGCGCCGGTCGGGAATCCCGCCAAGCCCGACGGCGTGCTCACCGTTTACAAAGCCCAGGCGGACGTGCTGCCGCTGGTCCGCGAACGCCAGCGGATCATCTACACCGCCTGCGGGATGATCGGCGGCGGCATCCTGTTTCTCATCGGCGCGGTGTTTCTCTGGCTGTTCCATCCCATCGGGAAAATCACCGAATACGCCCGCGCCATCGAGCGTGGCGAGCGCCCGCAAAAGCCGAAAATCGGCATCGGCCGCGAGGTCAACACGCTGGCCCACGCGCTCGACTCGATGCGCGACGTCCTCGAAGGCCGCCGCTACGCCGAGCGCTACATCCAGACGCTCACCCACGAAATGAAAAGCCCGCTCGCCGCCATCCGCGGCGCGGCCGAGCTGCTCGACGAGGAAATGCCCGTCGAAGTTAGAATGCGGTTTCTCGAAAACATCCGCGCCGAGACCGCCCGCAGCGAGCGCCTGATCAACCGTCTGTTGGAACTCGCCGCCATCGAGGGCCGCAGCAGTCTTGAGAAACCCGAGGAGCTGGATTTCCACGCCATCGTCGCCCGCGCCATCGACCAGGCGCGGCCGCTGGCGGAAGTCGCCGGCGTCCGGCTCGACGACCGGGCGGCAACCTCGCCCGTCCTGCTGCGCGGGGATTCCTTCATCCTCCGCGCCGCCGTGACGAATCTGTTGGAAAACGCCATCGACTTCTCGCCGCGCGGCGGCGCGGTGGATATCGACGTGGAATCCGCCGGCGGAAACGTCGTCCTCACCATCCGCGACCACGGCCCCGGCGTGCCGGACTACGCGCGGGAGAAAATCTTCGAGCGCTTCTACTCGCTGCGCCACCATTCCTCGAAGCGCAAGGGCACCGGTCTCGGCCTGACTCTTGTGAGGGAAACCGCCGAGCTCCACGGCGGCTCTATCACCCTGGAACCCGCCGCGGGCGGCGGGACCTTGGCGCGGCTCACCCTGCCGCTTGCCTGAAGGTGTCCCGGCTGTCTCAGCCGGGAGCGGAGCGCGTCTTCCCGGAAATTTCACACAAGCTCCATCAGCGTTTCACGGGGGAGGGGTGTCATGGCGACGTCAACCGCCATGAAAACGCTCCTTCGCATCACTTACTTCGCCCTCGTCTATGGATTTCTCAGCGCCGCCTCGCCCGCGGCCGGGGAATCGCCGTCCGCCCCGTATTTCCAGATCGTTGGAAACTCCGACGAGCGGCCTAACGAACAACTGCCGCTGAAGTCGTCGGCCGCCAAGGTGAGCATCGACGGCACCATCGCCCGCGTCCGGCTGACGCAGAAATACGCGAACTCCGGCAGCGTGCCGATCGAGGCGATTTACGTGTTTCCTGCCTCCACCCGCGCGGCGGTTCACGGCATGACGCTCACCACCGGCGGCCGGGTGATCGCCGCGCGGGTGAAGGAATCCGTGAAGGCGAAGGCGGAATATGAGACGGCCAAGACGCAGAAAAAGACCGCCGCGCTGCTGGAGGAACACCGGCCTAACGTTTTCCAGATGTCCGTCGCCAACCTGCTGCCCGGCGACGACATCGATGTGGAAATCGAGTGGACCGAGACGATTCCCGCCGTGGATTCGACTTATGAGTTCGTGTTCCCCACTGTGGTCGGGCCGCGCTACACCGGCGGCTCGGCAGCGGCGAAGGGCGAAACCTGGACCGCCAATCCGCACCTGCGGCCAGCCACGCCGAGCCCCGCGACGTTCTCGCTGGACGCCACGCTCAGCACCACCCTGGCGCTGGCCGAGGTCACTTGCCCGAGCCACCCGGTGGCGGTGGATTTCAAGGCGAAGGACCGGGCGTTAGTGAAAATCTCCAGCAAGCCGGGCGAGGAAAACGCCAACCGCGATTTCATCCTCCGCTGGAAACTCGGGAACGACCGGGTCGATGCCGGGCTGCTGCTTCATCGTGGGGCATCGACGAACCATTTCCTGCTCCAGATCGCCCCGCCGCCGCGCGTGGGACTCGATCAAATCCCGCCGCGCGACTATGTCATCGTGCTCGACGTGTCCGGCTCGATGGCGGGATTTCCGCTGGATACCGCGAAGGATCTGCTGAGGAGCCTCGTCCGCGGATTGCGGCCGGATGACACGTTCAACGTCGTTCGTTTCGCATCGGACAGCGGCGTGCTGTCAGAAACCCCGCTGCCCGCAAGCGCCGCTAACATCGAGCTGGCGGAGCAATTCATCGACAGCCAGACATCCCGTGGCGGCACCGAGCTCGAAGCCGCGCTCCGGCGCTCGCTCGCCCTGCCCGGCGGGGAAAACCGCTCGCGCTCGATCCTGCTCATCACCGACGGCTACGTCTCCGCGGATGCGGAAACGGCGGACCTGATCCGGCAGAACATCGGCGCGGCGAACCTGTTCACCTTCGGCATCGGCACGGCGGTCAACCGCGAGCTGTTGGAGAGCGTGGCCCGCGCGGGCGGCGGCGAGCCGGTCATCGTCACCACCGCCAAGGAGGCCGGACCCGCCGCGGCGAAATTCCGGGAAATGGTCGCCAATCCGGTGCTGGCGAAAGTCCAAATCTCGGCCGAGGGCGTGACGCTCGGCAGCCTAACGCCGGACCCGCATCCGGATGTTTTCGCGGTGCGGCCGCTGGTGGTCACCGGCACCTGGACGGGCGAGCCGAAAGGTAGAATCATCGTCCGCGGGATCGGTGGCAATGGCGCGCCGTTCGAGAAATCCATCGATCTGGCGGAAGCCGCGGTGGCGACCGGGCTCGATCATCCGGCCTTGCCCGTGCTGTGGGCGCGCGAGCGGGTGCGGCGGCTAACGGACGGCGTGAAGCGCGACGAGGAATCCGTCCGCGAGATCACCGCGCTGGGACTCAGCTACTCCTTGCTCACGCCATACACCTCGTTTCTCGCGGTCGATGAAACGCCGCGTGATTTCAACGGCGTGGCGCAGTCCGTGAAACAACCTTTGCCCTTGCCGAAGGGAGTGAGCGAGGCCGCCGTCGGCGGTGCTTCGCCGATGGTGAAAAACGCCTCGGTCCCGGAACCGGGCAGCATCGGGCTCATCGCCTTTCTCGTCGTGTTGCTGGCGCTGCAGCGCCAGCGGGATGCCGAAGCCTAAGGAGAGGGGACGTCTCGTCCCCTCGCATGGACGAGACGTCCATGCCCCCTATTTGCCGCCATGTCATCGAAAATTCATCCCGCCGTCCTGCAATGCGTGGCGCTGGCACCGGTCGTCTGGTGGTTTGGAAAGCGTCTCGACGACGGCTGTGATGAACCGCTCGGCCTGCTAACACTGGCGCTGGCCTGCGTCCTCGCCTGGCGGGACCGGAAATCCCTGCACGCCAGTGCGGGCGCCCGCGTTTTCGGCGCGGCCTTGGTTTTGCTGTCGGTGCTCGGAATCCACGGGCTGCCGCCGATGCTGCGCGCCGGGCTGGCGGTGGCGGGCGTGGCGACTTGTTACGGCATCCACCGCCGGGCGGGACTGCTGGGCTTGCTCGCGTTGTCGCTGCCGGTGGCGGCGTCGATGCAGTTTTTCGCGGGCTATCCGCTGCGGGTGGCGGCGGCGGAGGGCACGTTGCGGTTGTTGGAGTTAGGGAGCGTCGTGGTGTCGCGCAGCGGCACCCAGATCGAGCTCGACGGGCAGGTGATCGGGGTCGATCCGGCTTGCGGCGGGGTGCGGATGTTATGGCACGCGCTGGCCGCGGCTATGGCGCTGGCCGCGATCCACCGCTTGACGTGGCGGGCGACGGTGATCGGCGGCTTGCTGGCCATCGCGCTGGTGATCCCGGCCAATGTTATGCGCGCGAGCCTGTTGGTGTTAACTGAAACCGGGTATTTGCCGGAGACGATTCTCGGCCACGGCGGGATCGGGCTGGTGAGCTTCGCGATGATTCTGCTGCCCTTGTGGGCCGCGATTTCCAGCCGCGCGCGGCCCGCGCTTTCCGCCGGTTCCAGCAATCAGGCGGGGCGGACGGAATGGGTGTTGTTAGCGTGTGCCGCGGTCCTCGCGCCGCTGCTGGCGTTCGGCACGCCGCGGACACCGGTGCCGCCGGAGCTCGGGCGTGGGCCGGAGGTTTTCACGTTCAATGGCCTGGTCCTGCCGCTGCATTCCCTGCCGCCGACGGAGGCGGAAACCGCGTTTGCGAAGAGTTTTCCCGGCACGCTTTCCAGCTACCGCTGGAGGACCGACCAGGTGATTCTCCGGCGGGTGAACCAGGCGACGCGGCGCTTGCATCCGGCCGGCGATTGCCTGCGCGCGGCGGGGTTTGAAACGACCGAGGCGATCACGGTGAGGCTGGCCGACGGCAGCCGCTGGGCGAGGTTTTCCGCGACGCGCGACGGCCTGCGCCGGACCGTGCATGAACGGATCACCAGCAGCCGCGACGGCTCGACGTGGACCGATGTCTCCGCATGGTATTGGGCGGCGCTTTGGCACCCGCTGAACGGTCCGTGGCAGGCGGAAACGGTGATCGGGGAATGAGAAAATTTTGTGCTTAGTCGCAGGCGGCGCATGCGCTACATCCGGGGGCATGGATGAACTGACACGCGATCACGGACCGCAACCGCTCGACGGATTGATGGACCGATGGAATTTGACCAATCATGAATTGGTGGAGGTTTCCGAAGAACAACTGAACCACAAGCAGGTGCAAAAGGCGCGCAAGGGCCGGCAGCTAACATTGAACCTGATGCAGAAGCTGATGCGGGCCGTCAATGAGACGATTCTGGCGAAGCTGCCGAAAGAGCAGAGGGCGACCTTTGTGCCTTATTTGCACAAGCATTTGTTCAATTACGCCAAGGGCCATGACGCCGCCTGGGTGGACCCTAACGAAGAATTGATGGCGAAGTGAGCGCGCCGCAATGGACCATCGCCGGACAAGGACTCGCGGGGACTTGTCTTGCGTGGGCGCTGTGGAAGCGTGGCGCGGGGTTCATGTTAGTGGATCGCGGCGCGGGTGGCAGCTCGCGGGTGGCGGCGGGGATGGTGAATCCCTTGACCGGGAAAAATTTCGAGCCGAGCTGGCGGATCGCCGGGTTTTTGCCGGAGGCGCTGGAGTTTTACGCGGACGTGGAGAAGCGGATCGGGCGGCAAGTCTGGTATCCGCTTCCGGTGCTGCGGTTGGCCGGATCGGAGAAGGAGTGGCGCAAGATGGTTTCGAAATTGAATTTGCCAGACGTCGCGCCGTGGGTCGCGGGAGAGGTCTCCGCGCCGGATGGGTGGGTCGGCGCGGTGGAGGTTTGTGGCGGCGGACGGCTGGACACGCGGGCTTTCATGGACGGCTCGCGCGGGTTTTTTGAAGAGCTCGGTTGTTACCGGCTCGGGGAGGTTTCCCTGGCGGAAAATGGCTCGGACGTGATTTGGTGCGAGGGCGCGGCGGGCTTGATGGCGGGACGCTGCGGCGCGCACCGTTGCGCGAAGGGCGAGATTCTAACGCTACGTGCGGAGGGCTGGGACGAGACGCATATCCGGATCGGCGCGGGCGGCTGGATGGTGCCGCAGGGCGGGGGATTTTTCAAAGCGGGCTCGACCTACGAGTGGGACGAGCTCGACGAGTTGCCGACTGCCAGAGGGCGGGCGCGGGTGGAGGAAATCGCAAGCCGTCTCGGCGGTGAGGTCTTTGAAGTGACCGGCCACGAAGCGGGAGTGCGGCCGATTTTGCGACGTAGCCAGCCATTGATCGGTCCGCTCGACGAGGGCGGCTGGATGTTCAATGCGCTCGGCTCGAAGGGCTCGCTCTACGCGCCGGGCATGGCGGGGCGGCTCGCGCGCTGGTTGGTGGACGGCGTCGAGCCCGAGCCGGAAGTGGACTTCCGGCTGTTCCGGGAACAAACTCGCCGCGATGAATCCCGCTGATCCGCTGTTTCCCCCGCGCCCGACGGCTTTGGCGCAGGAAATCCTGAGGCCCTTGATCCGGCCGGGTGACCGGGTGATCGACGCGACGGCGGGCAACGGGCACGACACGGTTTTCCTGGCGGAATGCGTCGGACCCACGGGAAAGGTGCTCGCCTTCGACGTGCAGGAAGCCGCGCTCGTCTCCGCGAGGGCGCGGGTGGGGGATGCGGCGTGGGTGGAGTTTTTTCACGAGTCCCACGCGAACATGGCCGTGCATGCCGAGGCCGGATCGGTGGCGGTGGTGATGTTCAATCTCGGCTATCTGCCGGGGGAAGACCACGAACTAACGACCGAGGCGACGGAGACATTGTCCGCATTGGAAACCGCGGCGCGCTTGCTGAAATCCGGCGGGGCGCTTTCCGTGATCTGTTATCCGGGGCATCCGGCGGGTGCCGCGGAGGCGACGGCGGTGGAGGCGTGGATGACCGCGCTGGCGGCCGGCGGCTGGCGGGTGGCGAGATACGGGGCCGTCGGGACGCGCCGGCCCGCGCCGTTTTTGTTAGTGGCGGGGAAGTTGTGAATCCGGAATGGGTTCCGACTGTCTCAGTCGGATGCGGAGCCTTGAATTCCGGCTGAGACAGCCGGAACACATTATTCAGCGGCGGGCTTCGCCTCGGCGAGCAGTGCTTCCGCGGTCAGTTCCACGAATGAGCCGGGGGTGCCGGCGTAATGGATTTTCCGATCGCCATCGAGGACGTAAACGAGCGGCCAGGCGCCGACGCGGTATTCCTTGGCGAGCTTGTTTTCGGGGTCGGAGAAGTTGGCCCAGCTGACGGTGTTGTCGGCTTGGAGGCTGCGGAGCTTTTCGGCGGGGTCGTTGTTTACGCCGATCACGGCAAGGGGTCGTCCCTTGAATTTCGCTTCGGTGGCGGCGGTGATTTCAATGACGCGCTTGGCATCGGCGAGGTTGCTGTTCCAGAAAAGCAGGATGACGACCTTGCCCTTGTTAGCTGACAGGGAAAGCGGGCGCATGGCGGAATCCTCGCCGACGAGGTCGGGGGCGACGCGGCCTTTGGAGAGGAAGCGGATGACGTAGAGTTCGTCCTCGGCGAGCTTGGCGACGGTGACGCCGTTGAGTTCGACATCGGAACTCTGGATGATGGCTTTGCGGAGGAAGGTAAGGCGCTTGCGCATGATCTCGCCGTCGTCGCCGAGGGTTTTGAGCTGCAAGGCGGCTCCGAAAGCGGCGACACCCTGGGTCTTCGAATCCGGGTTGGCCGACTGGATTTTCTCAAGCAGGGAGAGTGAGCGGGGATCGGAGCTGGAGGCCAGCGCGACGCAGACGGGGATGAGTTTGAGGCTGTTGATGTGTTGGGTTTCGACGGCTTTGCGGATGGCTTCGTTTTCCTTGGTGAAGACGGCGGTGGGAACGCCGGCCTCGTTGTTAGCGAACAGGCCGGGAGTGATTTGGAGAAACCAGGCGGCAGGTTCGAGCGTCCATTCCTGGTCGAGTGACTGGCCGATGCCGGCCCACATTTGTTTGGCGAAGACGACGGCGTCGGGACGGTTGCCCCACGCTTGGGTTTGCTCGGCCGGGGTCGCGGCGATGCGGGTTTCCAAGGCCCACTTTTCCATCGCGAGTTGGTAGGTTTTCTGGATCCGCAGGGCATCGGCCGGGGTGGCGGTGGCGTGGGGCGATGCTAGCAGGAAAGACAGGAGGACGAGGCGGCTCAAGAGGTGCATGATGGAAATATACTCCGGCGGTGGTTGCTGGGAATCAGAAAAGACGGGGTCAGGCGATGGTCGCCGCGGCAGTTTCGCGCGCCCAAAGGTCCGCCGCAACGACGGACTCGAGGCTGGCGGAGGGTTGGACCGGGTGGGCGTCCATGACGGCGGCGACGCTTTCCCAAATGCCGGGGAAGGGGATTTTCCCGGCGCGGAAGGCATCGACGGCGACTTCGTTGGCGGCGTTGTAAACGGCGGGCAGGGTGCCGCCGGCGAGACCGGCGCGGCGGGCGAGATCCAGCGCGGGGAAATCCGCGCGGCGCGGGGCTTCGAATTCCAGTTTCGCGAGCGCGGGGAAATCGAGCGGGCGGAGGCCGCCTTTGACGCGCCGCGGCCAGGTGAGCGCGTATTGGATGGGAAAGCACATGTCGGTCCGGCTGAGCTGGGCGAGCACCGAGCCGTCGGTGAACTCGACCATCGAGTGGATGATGCTCTGCGGGTGGACGACCACGTCGATGCGCTCCATGCCGATGCCGAACAGCCAGCGGGCTTCGATCATTTCCAGGCCTTTGTTGAAAAGGGTGGCCGAGTCGATGGTGATTTTCGGGCCCATTTCCCAGGTCGGGTGCTTGAGGGCCTGGGCGAGGGTGACGTGGCGGATTTGGTCGGCTGGCAGGGTGCGGAAGGGGCCGCCGGATGCGGTCAGGATGAGCCGGGTGACTTCGGCCTCGCCGCCGCGGTGGCCGTCGAGGCACTGGAAAATGGCGTTGTGCTCGCTGTCGACGGGGAGGAGTTTGACGCCGCGCCTGGTGGCGGCGGCGGTGATGATTTCGCCGGCCATGACGAGGATTTCCTTGGAGGCGATGGCGAGGTCCTTGCCCGCCTCGATGGCGGCGAGCGCGGGATGGAGTCCGGCGGTGCCGACGATGGCGATGAGCACGATGTCGGCCTCGGCGAGGGTGGCGAGTTCTAGCAGGCCTTCCGCGCCGAGGTGGATTTTCACCTCCGCGGGGAGCAGCGCTCGGAGGGCGGACTCCTTGGAGGCGTCGTAAATGGCGACGTGGCGGACGCCGGTTTCGCGGGCCTGGGCGGCGAGTTTCTCGATGTTGGAGGATGCGGCGAGGGCGATGATTTCGATCTCGCCGGGCAGCTCGCGGGCGACCTTGAGGGTGGAGCAGCCGATGGAGCCGGTGGAGCCTAGCAGGACGACGCGGCGTTTGCGGGACGGGGCGTTCATGCGGCGGGGAGAAGGATCCATTTCAGGTAGAAATAGAGCGCGGGCGCGGTGAAGCAGATGCTGTCGATGAGGTCGAGCGAGCCGCCGATGCCGGGGAGCATGCTGCCGGAGTCCTTGGCGTGGATGGCGCGCTTGACCACGCTTTCCGCCAGGTCGCCGATGACGGCGAGGATGGAGAGGATGAACCCGAGGGCGACGACGTGGCCCCAGTGGTGGAAGATGCCGAGCTGCTGGGGAAAGAGCAGATAGAGGCCGCAAGCGGCGAGCTGTGAGAACAGCAGCGCCCCGCCGAAGCCTTCCCAGGTTTTTCCGGGGCTGACGTGGGGGATCATCTTGTGGCGGCCGATCATCGAGCCGACGATGTAGGCGCCCATGTCGGTGAACTTGGTGACGGCGAGCAGCCAGAGCAGCAGGAACGCGCCGGAGCTGCTGACGATGCCCGAGACGGCGTTGGCGTCCGGGACGAGGAAGGTGATGCGGGCGGCGAAGTTGAAAAGGAAGGCGACGTAAACGAAACCTAGCAGGTTCGCCGCCACGGCGAGCAGCGCTTCGATGCCGCGGATCGGATAGCGGAGCTGGAGGGTGAACGCGCCGGCGATGGCGATGAAGACGGCAAGGGCGTCGATGTCCTGCGGGATCGATTTCCCGCCCTGCAGGAAATGCCAGTAGAGCCCGCCGCAATAGACCGCGGCGAGCAGGATGCCGAAGCGGGGGAAGCACATGACGGCGGCGGCGCGCAGCATCTTGAAATACTCGGCGGTGGCGATCATCGAGAGCGCTCCGATGAGGCCGAGCACGGCCCAGGATTTGCCGCTGACAAAGATGGCCGTGACAAGTCCCCAGAGGAACAAGGTGCTTGCGCTGCGGCGGGCGAAGACGAGCGCTTTCGACTGGATGGGAGGCTGCGGGTTATCGGCCATTTTCATGGGGAATCCAAGACGGCTCCGGCGGAAGTGGCAACTCATTCGTCAATTGTCGCGCAACCTTTTTTGGGGGCCGCGGTTTGATGGTCAATCGAGACCATCAAGGCGTCTCTCCAATCCAACAGAAAACCAACAATGAAAACGACCACACTCATCACTCTGGGTGCCCTTATGGGGACCTGCACCTTCGCCGTAGCCGAAGACAAGCCAAAGCGCCCGGATGGACCGAAACGCGAGATGCCAGCTGAAATGTTCGAGAAATTCGACGCGGACAAGGACGGCAAGCTCTCCGATGACGAGAGGAAAGCCATGCGCGAAGCCATGAAAGCGCAAGCGGAAGAGCGCAAGGCGAAGATGCTCGAGAAGTATGACGCGGATAAAGACGGCGAGCTTTCCGACACCGAAAAAGAGGCCATGAAGGCCGACATGCAAGCCCGCCACAAGGCGCTGCTTGAAAAATACGACGCCGACAAGGACGGCAAGTTGAGCCGCGAGGAGGTGAAGGCCGCCCGCGATGCCGGTGAAGAACTTCCTCCGATGATGGGCCGCGGCCCAGGTGGCCCGGGTGGCAAGCGCGGCCCAGGCGGCCCAGGCGGCCCGCCGCCAGCTCCAGCACCGCCAGCGGAGTAATCCGCCACGGATCTGTTAAATTCAACACCGCAGGCTGGATTCACCGGCCTGCGGTTTTCCATTTCAAAGATCCTGCTCGATGGCTTTGAGCGTGAGGAAAAGCTCCTGCCAGCGCTTGAGACGGGGCTCGATGGCCTTTTTCTCATTCACGAGGTGCGTCCTAACGGCGTTGAGTGAGGACGCGTAATCCCGGAAGACGATGCGGAGGGCCTCCTCGTAGTCCGAGCGCAGCGTGCTGGCAA